>JAYSCA010000126.1:0-6756 GCA_041915165.1 Ideonella sp. | reverse complement strand
ATGCCGACAAGAACAAGCGGGGCGTCTACACCCTGGTGGACGCCACCCGCGGCGGCCACAAGGTGGTGACGATGAAGAACACCAAGCTGATCGAAGCCGCGGTCAAGAGCAGCACCGCGTCCTTTGGTGACGGCACGCTGAGCGACACCAACACGGTGGCCGCCGACGCCGCCTACGGTCAGAACATGACCTGGGACTACTACCTGAACACCTTCGGCCGCAACGGCATCGCCGACGACGGCGCGGGCGCCTATTCCCGGGTCCATTACGGCAAGAACTACGTCAACGCCTTCTGGAGCGACAGCTGCTTCTGCATGACCTATGGCGACGGCAACACCACCCAGGGCTACTACCCGCTGGTGGCGCTGGACGTGGCCGGCCACGAGATGACCCACGGCGTCACCTCGCGCACCGCCAACCTGACCTATTCGGGTGAGTCGGGCGGCCTCAACGAGGGCACCTCCGACATCATGGGCACGATGGTCGAGTTCTATGCCAACAACCCCAACGACACGCCCGACTACCTGATCGGCGAAGAGATCTTCGTGCAGCCGGGCAACGCCCTGCGCACGATGATCCAGCCCAGCAACGACGGCTATTCGTCCGACTGCTGGTACTCGGGGGTGGGCAGCCTGGACGTGCACTACTCGTCCGGCGTGGCCAACCACTTCTACTACCTGCTGGCTGAAGGCACGACGGCGGGCGCACCGTCCAAGACCTGCGTGGCCGGCAACACCAAGAAGGCCACCGGCACCGGCACGGTCACCGGCATCGGCCGCGACAAGGCCGCCAAGATCTGGTACCGCGCGCTGACGGTCTACATGACCTCCAGCACCAACTACGCCGCAGCCCGCACGGCCACCGTGTCGGCCGCCACCGACCTGTACGGCGCCGGTTCGGCCGAAGTGGCCGCGGTGCAGGCTGCCTGGACCGCCACCAACGTCAACTGACGCGCCGGCCCTCCGGGGCCATCGTCAGCCCCTCCACCGCTGCGGAGCCCGCCCCGCGGCGGTTTTTTTTCGCCGCCCCGCCCCCACGCCGGCACAATCCGGCCATGACCCTGACCGAACTGCGCTACATCGTTGCGGTCGCCCGAGAGCGCCACTTCGGCCGGGCGGCCGAGGCCTGCCATGTCTCCCAGCCCACCCTGTCGGTGGCCATCAAGAAGCTGGAAGAGGAGCTCGACGTCAAGATCTTCGAGCGCGGCAGCAGCGAGGTCAGCCTGACGCCGCTGGGCGAGGCCATCGTGCGCCAGGCGCAGAGCGTGATCGAGCAGGCCCAGGGCATCCGCGAGATCGCCCAACGCGGCAAGGACCCGCTGGCCGGCCCGCTGCGCCTGGGCATCATCTACACCATCGGGCCCTACCTGCTGCCCGAGCTGGTGCGCCATGCCATCGACCTGACGCCCCAGATGCCGCTGATGCTGCAGGAGAACTTCACCGTCAAGCTGCTGGACATGCTGCGCACCGGCGAGCTGGACTGCGCCATCATGGCCGAGCCCTTCCCCGACACCGGCCTGGCCATCGCGCCGCTCTACGACGAGCCCTTCATGGTGGCGATGCCTTCGCACCACCCGCTGGCCCAGCGCGAGGCCATCAGCTCCGAAGAGCTCAAGCGTGAAACCATGCTGCTGCTGGGCACCGGCCACTGCTTTCGCGACCATGTGCTGGAGGTCTGCCCCGAGTTCGCCCGCTTCTCCAGCGACACCGAGGGCATCAAGAAAAGCTTCGAGGGCTCCTCGCTGGAAACCATCAAGCACATGGTGGCCTCGGGCATGGGGGTGACGGTCGTGCCGCGGCTGTCCGTCCCCCGCGAGCCGCAGCCCCATCTGACCTTCGTGCCGTTCAAGGACCCGGTCCCGTCCCGCCGGGTGGTGCTGGCCTGGCGCCGCAGCTTCACCCGCTACGAGGCGATCGCCGCGCTGCGCAATGCGATCTACGCCTGTGAACTGCCCGGCGTGACCCGTCTGACCGCGTGAGTCCCAGCCCCGCCAGGCTGTGGGCCGGGCTGAATTGATAGTCACTATCTATGAACTAGTGGTAATCAATTAGCCTCAACCGCCGGGCTTTCCTACAGTCTCGTCATGCCAGCCGCGCTGGCCTTTTCCCCCTTCGGAGATGACCATGACGAGCGAATCCAAGTGCCCCTTCCACGCCCAAGCCGCCGGCACCGGCACCAGCAACCGCGACTGGTGGCCCCAGCAGCTGCGCGTGGACCTGCTGAACCAGCATTCCAACCGCTCCAACCCGCTGGGTGAGACCTTCGACTACCGGGCCGCGTTCCAGACGCTGGACTACCCGGCCCTCAAGGCCGACCTGCAGGCCCTGCTGACCGACTCGCAGGACTGGTGGCCGGCCGACTGGGGCAGCTACGCCGGCCTGTTCATCCGCATGGCCTGGCACAGCGCCGGCACCTACCGCATGGTCGATGGCCGGGGTGGCGCCGGCCGGGGCCAGCAGCGCTTCGCGCCGCTCAACAGCTGGCCCGACAACGTCAGCCTGGACAAGGCCCGCCGCCTGCTGTGGCCGGTCAAGCAGAAGTACGGCCAGGCAATCTCCTGGGCCGACCTGATGATCCTGGCCGGCAACGTGGCGCTGGAGAACAGCGGCTTTCGCACCTTCGGCTTCGCGGCCGGTCGCGAGGATGTCTGGGAGCCGGACCTGGACGTGAACTGGGGCGACGAGACCGCCTGGCTGGCCCACCGCGACCCCGAGGTGCTGGCCCGGAACCCCCTGGCCGCCACCGAGATGGGCCTGATCTATGTGAACCCGGAAGGCCCCAACGCCAGCGGCGACCCGGCCTCGGCCGCCGCCGCCATCCGCGCCACCTTCGGCAACATGGCGATGGACGACGAGGAGATCGTCGCGCTGATCGCCGGCGGCCACACCCTGGGCAAGACCCACGGCGCCGCCGCCGCCAGCCATGTCGGGGCGGATCCCGAAGCCGCGCCCATCGAACAGCAGGGCCTGGGCTGGACCAACCGCCACGGTCACGGCGTGGGCGCCGACGCCATCACCTCGGGGCTGGAGGTCATCTGGTCCCAGACGCCCACCCAGTGGAGCCACCACTTCTTCGAGAACCTGTTCAAGTACGACTGGGTGCAGGTGCGCAGCCCGGCCGGCGCGATCCAGTTCGAGGCCCAGGAGGCGTCCGAAAGCATCCCCGACCCCTTCGACCCGGCCAAGAAGCGCAAGCCCACCATGCTGGTGACCGACCTGACGCTGCGCTTCGACCCGGCGTTCGAGAAGATCTCGCGCCGCTTCCTGAACGACCCACAGGCCTTCAACGAGGCCTTCGCCCGGGCCTGGTTCAAGCTGACCCACCGCGACATGGGCCCCAAGGCCCGCTACCTGGGCCCGGAGGTGCCGAAAGAAGACCTGATCTGGCAGGACCCGCTGCCCGCGCCGGTGCTGGCGCCGTCGGCCGCCGACATCGCGGACCTGAAGGCGAAGATCGCCGCCACCGGCCTGTCGGTGGGCGACCTGGTCTCGGTGGCCTGGGCCTCGGCCAGCACCTTCCGCGGCGGTGACAAGCGCGGCGGCGCCAATGGCGCCCGGCTGGCCCTGGCGCCCCAGAAGGACTGGGCCGTCAACCAGCGCGCGGTGAAGGTGTTGCCGGTGCTGCAGGCCCTGCAGCAGGCCAGCGGCAAGGCCTCGCTGGCCGATGTGATCGTGCTGGCCGGCGTCGTCGGGGTGGAGCAGGCGGCGAAGGCCGCTGGCGTGCCGGTCGAGGTGCCCTTCACCCCGGGTCGGGTCGATGCCCGGGCCGACCAGACCGATGTCGCCTCCTTCGCGGTGATGGAACCGGTGGCCGATGGCTTCCGCAACGTTGGCCGCGGCCAGGGCAAGACCTCGACCGAGGCGCTGCTGATCGACAAGGCCCAGCAGCTCACGCTGACCGCGCCCGAGCTGACGGTGCTGGTCGGTGGCCTGCGGGTGCTGGGGGCCAATGCCGATGGCAGCGACCACGGGGTGTTCACCGACCGGGTGGGGGTGCTCAGCAACGACTTCTTCGTGCACCTGCTGGACATGGCCACCACCTGGCAGGCCGCCGACAGCCAGGCCGAGGTCTTCGAGGGCCGCGACCGGCTGACCGGTGCCCTGCGCTACACGGCCACCCGCGCCGACCTGGTGTTCGGAGCCAACGCCGTGCTGCGCGCCCTGGCCGAGGTCTACGCCAGCCGCGATGCCACCGAGAAGTTCGTCCACGACTTCGTCGCGGCCTGGACCAAGGTGATGAACCTGGACCGTTTCGACCTGCGCTGAGCCCCCCCTAGGTTGTCACCTCGGCTGGGTACACTCCAGACGCCGTGATGACCGAGCCCGCGCCCTCGCCCGCCCACCGCTACCGCCTGCAGGAGTTGCTGGGCCAGGGTGGCGCGGGTCAGGTGCGCGCGGCCTGGGACACGGCCCTGGACCGCCCGGTGGCGATCAAGACCGTGCCCCGGCAAACCGGCATGGACGGCTGGCGCGAAGCCCGGCTGACCGCCCGCCTGCGCCATCCGGCCTTCGTCGCCATCTACGAAGCCTGGGAGGACGGCGACCAGGTGCACATCGTGATGGAGCGGGTGCCTGGCCAGACCCTCAAGCAATGGCTGCTGGAGAACGGCCCCGTGCCGGTCCCGGTGGCCTGCGGCTGGCTGCAGCAGCTGGCCCAGGCGCTGGCCGAAGCCCATGCCCAGGGCTGGGTGCACGGCGACCTGAAACCCTCCAACCTGATGCTGGAGGTGGCGCCAGCCCGGCCGGGCACCGCCACCGCCACGACAACCCCCCAGACCCGGCTGCGGGTGCTGGACCTGGGCATCGCCCGCGCGGTCGACCCGCTGGCCACCCAGACCCAGGCCAACCCCATGGCCCAGGCTGGCACCCTGGCCTACATGGCGCCGGAACAGCTGCGCGGCGAACGGGCCAGCCCCGCCAGCGACCTCTACAGCCTGGGGCTGGTGTTGCTGCAATGCCTGCTGGGCCACCTGGGCGACGGTGAGCAACCCAGCCTGGCCCAGGCCTGGCGGCGCCTGCAGGGTGACTGGCCGGACTGGGCGCTGGGCCAGCCCGAGGACCGGGCCCGCGCCACCGAATGGCCCGAGCCCCTGCGCCAGCTGCTGAGCCAGTTGCTGGCCCTGGCCCCCGACCGCCGGCCGGCCGGCATGGACGCCGTGGCCCAGACGCTGGGCGACATCGCGGCCGGAACGGCCACCCGCCCGACCACGGCGCCGATCCCGCCCGTGGCCCCGGCACGGTCCGCGCGCCGGTGGTGGCCCGCGCTGGCCCTGAGCGGCGTCCTGCTGCTGGGCGGTGCTGGCGCGACCTGGTGGACATGGCGCGGTCCGGGGGCTGCCCCGACGGCGGCGCAGATGCTGTCCCGGCTGCAGCAGGCCGAGGCCTGGCTCAACGAGTTCGACGACGCAGATTCGCTCGACCGCGCGGTGGCCCTGCTGTCGCAGCTGACCCGCCAGGCCCCACGCAGCGCCCCGGCCGCGGCCCTGCACAGCCTGGCGCTGAGCCTGCGCCACTGGCAGCGCTCAGGCCCGGACCTGGACCGCGACCTGGCCGAGGCCGACCGCTGGGCCCGCCAGGCCCTGGCGCTGGACGGCCAGCTGGCCCGCGCCCATCTGGCGCAGGCGATGGCCTGGTCCGGCCGGAAGCGCACCGACGATGCACTGGCCGAATTCGAGCGGGCCCGGTTGCTGGACCCGCAGGACGTGCTGATCGTGGCCTGGTATGCCACCGAGCTGGACAGCCAGGGCCGGCTGGACCAGGCCCAGGCGCTGCTGGAGCCCGCCCTGGCCGTGCACCCGCTGGCCACCCCGCTGCTGGACGAGTGGGGCACGCTGCTGTTCCGCCGCGGCGACTATGCTCGGGCGGAAGCCGCCTTCCGGCAAAGCCTGGCGGCCAAACCCACCGGCAGCGTGGCAGCCTTCAGCCTGAGCGGCATCCTGATGATGCAGCAGCGCCTGGACGAGGCACAGGGCGTGCTGCAGACCGCCCTGCGGGTGCGGCCACACTACAAGCTCTACCAGAACCTGGGCAGCGTGATGGCCCTGCGCCAGCGCTGGGACGAGGCGGCCGAAGCCGCCCGCCAGGCCCTGGCCCGCTGGCCCGTCCGCTACCCCGATGCCGATGCGCAGGCCAACCTGGCCGAGGCCTTGATGCACCTGCCCGGGCAGGAGGCCGCGGCCCAGGACGCCTGGCGCCGGGCCCTGGCCACCGCCCAGAAGCAGGCCCAGGCCCACCCCGGCAACCCCGGCTGGAACTGGCGGCGCGGGCTGTTCGCCGCCCGACTGGGCCTGCGCGACGAGGCCCTGGCCGCCAGCGACGAAGCCCTGCGGCAGGCCCCGCGCGACGCGGAGGTGCTGTACTACGCCGCCCTGTCCCACGCCCTGGTGGGCGAACCGGGCGAGGCCCGCACGCTGCTGCGCCAGGCCCTGGCCCAGGGCTTCCCGCGCGACCTGGCCCAGGCGGAGCCGACCCTGGTGTCGCTGCTGCCGGCCGCCCCGGCGCGCCGCCCCTGACCCCGGTCGACCCCACAAGCGCCCTCAAGAACGACCGTTCGTGCACCGATGAATCCTGGACCGGCCCCTGCGGCCTCCACAGGACTCTTGAACATGAGCGACACCCCCGATCACAGCTACCTGCTGCGCGTCAGCTTCGACGCCGACCAACTGGGCAACGACCTGGTCTGGGCCATCACCGACGCCGATCCGGGTGAGCCCAATGCCTTCCGCCGCACCGGCTGGGCCGCCGGCGGCCTGCAGTT
>JAYSCA010000125.1:0-6765 GCA_041915165.1 Ideonella sp. | reverse complement strand
CGGCCCCGGCGTCGGTGATGACCATCACGTGCCGGGCCTTGCCCTGCTCATCGGCGGTGGCCGCGTCGTCTTCCCCCAGGTGTTCGATGTGCCAGCTCAGGCCCTCGCTGGCCAGCAGGCGCTGCACAAAGGCCCAGTCGCTCTCGCGGTACTGGATGCACAGGGAGCGGGTGCGCAGGGCCGAAGCGTCGGCCAAGTCCCAGCGCCACTGGGCCGGAGGGTAGTCGGCAAAGATGTCGTCGAGGATCTGGGCCACCGTCTTGTCCTGGAACACGAAGCTGTCGCGGCGCAGCTTGAGCATGGCCACCCAGGGGGCCATCACCAGGCGGTAGCGGGCCAGGCCGCCGTCGCTGCCCAGTTGGGCGGCTTCGGTCACGTAGCCGTGCCAGGGGGCGTAGCGGCCATCGGCTTGGCGCAGGCCCACGGTCATCTGCTCGCCGATCAGGCTCTTGAGCGGCAGGTAAGCCGAGGTGGAGACCGCGTCCAGGATCAGCTCGAAACCTTGGCTGACCGAATCTCGCATGACCAAGCGTGTGGCCACCAGGTTCAGCGTGGGCAGCGCCGTGCGCAGCGTGATCAGCCGCTCGGTCTCTTCCAGCCAGGTGATGGCGTTGAGGGCATCCAGTTCAGAAGGCAGGGCAGCCATGCGGGGCATCAGGTGGGACGGAGCGGTCAGTGTCCCCTGGGCCTGCGCCATCGCCATCCCCCGACAGAGGGAGTGCTGGCCCCCAAACAGGCCTGTGGCAAGGTTTAGATACGGGTGTTACGTCATGAACGGATCATGGACGGCAAGTGCCGCGGTGGCATCATTGCTGCGATGCAGCATTGATCGCCTCTTGGTGCAAATCTTCGTTCAAACTTTGGCGGGAGCTTGGTCTTACGAGGTACGGCTTCCGGTGGACAGCCCCCATCGCCTGGGTCTTCTCAACTATCTGGGCAGGCAGGGCTTTGCCTATGGGTTCGCTGAGACGTCAGACTCGGTTGTGCGGGTCGGGCCGCTGCATCCGGAGCAGGCCCTTGCCTTTGAGCGTGACTGGGAGATGTACATCTGCCCATGAAGGGGAGGCTGAGCACCGGGGAGTGCCTCAGGCAGTGCCCGGTTCTGGAGCAACGTACTGTTTGGCGTTGATTTGTGGGCGTTTGGCAGGCGCTCGGAGGCATCTATCCACAGGGTTGTTCACCGGGATTGTGGACAACTTGGAGGGGGAGTTGCGACCTTCAGACAAGGAGTCACGCCAGTCCAGGCGTGACCCACGCTAGGAACGAGTCTTGCCAACTTCGCTATAAATTCTCATTTACTTCGCTGCATTGGGAGCCAGAAGAGCGCTGCTTTCTCATCAGCTTCGATCTTCTGACAGTGGGGGCCTGAGGCGCCCCTCAGACCGCGCGATCGGGCCAGCCCAGGCTCTCCTGGACCAGTTGGACGAAGGCGTCGGCCATCGGCTGCGCGGTGTCCTTGCGCCAGGCCAGCAGCAGCGGAACGGCTTGTGAGGGCACGCTGAGTCTGCGCGTCACCACGTTGCGGAAGGTCAGTTGCTCGGCGTACTCGGGCAGCAGCGTCACGCCGCCGCCCATGCTGATCAGGCTGAGCAGGGTCAGCACGTTGTGCACCTCCTGGAACACCGGCAGCGCCAGTTGACGTTGCCGGAGCCAGGCCTGGATCGCGTCGTCCAGCGCGTGGCCGGCCTGATCGGGGTTGATGCGCAGGAAGGGCACGCCCTGCAGGGCCTGCGGAGGGATGGCCGGCAGCGCGGCCAGGGAATGGTCGGCCGGCAGCACCAGCACCAGGCCCTCGTTCATCACCACCGTGCTGGCCAGCTGGGGATGGTCCAGCGGGGGGCGCAGAAAGCCCACGTCGATGCGCTTGGCGAGCAGCGCCTCGGTCTGCTCCGCGGTGGTGAGGCTGTGGAAGCTCAGCTCGACCTCGGGGAACTGGGCGCGCAGCATCGGCAGCACACGCGGAAAGATGCGGACCTCGGCCGCCGGCACAAAGCCCACTCGCAGCATGCTGCCCTGGCGGTGGGCGGCCTGGCGCGCCAGCTCGACCGCGCGCGTGGCCTGCGCCAGCACCAACCGGGTTTCGTTCAGGAACACGGCACCCGCCGGGGTCAGGGCCACATGCCGCTTGCTGCGCTCGAACAGCGGGGTGCCGACCTCGGCCTCCAGGTCCCGGATCTGCTGGCTCAGCGAAGGCTGGGCCGTGTGCAGGCGGGCGGCGGCGCGGGTGAAGTTCAGTTCCTCGGCGACGGCGACGAAGTAGTGGAGGTGCCTCAGTTCCATCGGTAAGACGTCAGACGTCTTAAAAGCGAGTTCTTAAGTATTTCACAAACATCAAGCGCTCTTCTAATCTTGGTGCCACGGCACAGGGGTGTCGTGCTCAAAACACCATAAGAGGAGACGCAGATGGACGATCGGCTTCAGGTCCGCAGCATGGTCGACGCCCGCCATGGGCGTGTGAAACCGCAGATCTACGCAGACCCGGAGATCTACCAGCTTGAGCTTGAACGTGTGTTCGCGCGCAGCTGGCTGTTCCTGGCCCACGAGAGCATGCTGCCCAAGGCCGGGGACTTCTTCACCACCTCCATGGGCGAGGACCCGGTGGTGGTGGTGCGCCAGAAGGACGGCAGCCTCCAGGCCTACCTCAACCAGTGCCGCCACCGCGGCATGCGCCTGTGCCACGCCGATGGCGGCAACACCAAGGCCTTCACCTGCCCCTACCACGGCTGGGCCTATGGCCTGGATGGCGGCCTGACCTCGGTGCCGCTGGAAGAGCAGGCCTACCGCAACCAGCTCGACAAGTCGCGCTGGGGCCTGACCCGCGTGCCGCGCCTGGCCACCTACAAGGGCCTGGTGTTTGGCAACTGGGACGAGAGCGCGCCCTCGCTCGAGGCGTACATGGGCGACATGGCCTGGTACCTCGATGGCTTCCTGGACCGCCGCGCCGGCGGCACCGAGGTGCTGGGCGGCATCCACAAGTGGGTCATCGACTGCAACTGGAAGTTCGCCGCGGAGCAGTTCTGCAGCGACCAGTACCACGCCCCTTACACCCACGCCTCGGCGGTGCAGGTGCTGCAGGCCAGCCCCGCCAACAAGAGCGACGGCAAGCCGCTGGGCGAAGGGCAGACCGCGCGGCCGGTGTGGGCCGATGCGCTGGGCGGCGTGCAGTTCGGCGGCCAGGGCCACGGCAGCGCCTTCTTCTTCACCGAGAAGCCGGACGCCAACGTCTGGGTGGATGGGGCCGTCTCGGCCTACTTCCGCGACACCTATCCGGAGGCCGAAGCCCGCCTGGGCAAGGTCCGCGCGCTGCGCCTGGCCGGCCACAACACGCTCTTCCCGACGCTCTCCTGGCTCAATGGGACTCAGACCTTGCGCGTCTGGCACCCGCGGGGGCCGAACAAGATCGAGGTGTGGGCGTTCTGCCTCTGCGACCGCGAGGCACCGGCCGAGGTCAAGGACGCGCTGATCAAGAGCCACGCCCGGGCCTTTGGTCCGGCCGGCTTCCTGGAACAGGACGATTCGGAGAACTGGGTCGAGGTGCAGAAGGTGCTGCAGGGCCACAAGGCCCGTCAGACCGAGTTCTGCATGGAGATGGGCCTGGGCCACGAGGCGCGCCGCGCCGACGGCATCCCCGGCGTCACCAACTACACCTTTGCCGAAACCGCGGCACGCGGCTTCTACCAGCACTGGGCCAACATGATGTCCGCCGAAAGCTGGGACGAGATCCAGGCCCTGAACGCCAGCTACGAGAAGGAGCTCGTCCATGAGTGAACCGGCGACCCTGATCGAAGCCCTGCGCCCCACCGTGCAACCGGCGGTGCTGGTCCCGCAGGCGGTGCACTACGCGGTGGAGCAGTTCCTCTACCTGGAGGCGGCCCTGCTGGACGAATGGCGCTTTCGCGAATGGCTGGCGCTGATGGCCGACGACATCCACTACGTGCTGACGACCAACACCCAGGCCCAGACCCGGGACCGGCGCCGCGGCGTGGCCCCGCCGCTGACCTACATCTTCAACGAGGACAAGTTCCAGCTGGAGCGCCGGGTGGCGCGCCTGGAGACCGGCATGGCCTGGGCCGAGGAGCCGCCCTCGCGGACCCGTCACTTCGTCTCCAACCTGCGCGTGCTCTCGGACGATGACCGCAGCGTCGAGACCAGCTGCAACTACCTGATCCACCGCGCCTCGAAGGCCCACGACATCTACACCTTTGTCGGGACCCGCCGCGACGTGCTGCGCCGCACCGACACCGGCCCCGGCTGGGAAGTTGCCAGCCGCGAGCTGGCGCTGGACGAGTTCGTGCTGCAAGCCCCCAACCTCAGCATCCTGTTCTGACCATGGCCCGCATCCACGTTTGTTCTGTTTCCGAGCTGCCCGCCGGCGAAGGCCGCCGGGTGGACACCACGCCCGCCGTCGCGCTGTTCCATGTGGACGATGCGTTCTACGCCGTGGCCGACCTGTGCACCCACGCCACCGCCTCGATCTCAGAGGGCTATCTGGAGGACGACTGCACCGTCGAGTGCCCGATCCACACCGCGCGCTTTTGCCTGAAGACCGGCGCCGCGCTGTGCCAGCCGGCGACCGAGCCGCTGCAGACCTTCCCGGTCAGCGTTGAGGGCGGCGAGATCTTTGTCGAAGTGCCGGAAGGCGGTGCGGCATGAGCTGGCTCGCGGGGGAGAGCTGCCTCATCACCGGCGGCGGCTCCGGCCTGGGGCGGGCCCTGGTGGCGCGCTTCATCGCCGAGGGCGCGCGGGTCGGGGTGCTGGAGCGTTCCGCCGAGAAGGCCGCGGCGCTGCGGGCCGACTTTGGCGCCGCGGTGACGGTGGTCGAGGGCGACGTTGCCGACCCGGCGGCCAACGCCCAGGCGGTCGCCGCCACGGTGGAGGCCTTCGGCCAGCTCGACTGCTTCATCGGCAATGCGGCGATCTGGGACCACGGCGCGAGCCTGGTGGACACCTCGATGGAAGGCCTGGCCAAGGGCTTTGACGAGCTGTTTGCGATCAACGTCAAGGGCTGCCTGCTGGGGGCCAAGGCAGCGGCCCCGGCGCTGCTGGCCTCGCGCGGTTCGATCATCTACACGCTCTCCAACTCCGCCTTCTACCCGGGCGGTGGCGGGCCGCTGTACACGGCGTCCAAGCATGCGGTGCTGGGGCTGATGCGCGAGCTGGCCTACGAGCTGGCGCCCAAGGTGCGGGTGAACGCGGTCGGGCCCAGCGGCATGGCCAGCGACCTGCGCGGTCCGGCGGCGCTGGGCCAGCAGGACCGGGCGATCATGGATTCGCGCAGCCCCGAGGCCATCCGCGCCATCCTGCCGCTGCAGGTCTTTCCCGATCCGGCCGACTTCACCGGGCCCTTCGTGCTGCTGGCCTCGCGGGCCAACAACCAGACCCTGAGCGGCGTGGCGATCAATGCCGACTGCGGGCTGGGCATCCGCGGCATCCGCCACGTGGCGGGCGGGCTGTCGCTCTAGCCGCGGCCGGCTCGCGGCCGTCCCCACGCGCCGCCGACCGGGGGATCCCACGCCAGCCATGACAAACGAGGCGCCTCCAAAGGCGCCCACACCAGGAGACTCTTCATGCCAGTCAAGCTGATCTGCGCCTCTCACACGCCGATGATGGACTTCGTGCCCTTGGCGGGGGAGATCGAGCGCGAGGTGCGCGGCCATTTCGCCAGCCTGGCCGAACAGGTGCGGGCCTACGACCCCGAGCTGATCGTGATGTTCGCGCCCGACCACTTCAACGGCTTCTTCTACGACCTGATGCCGCCGTTCTGCGTGGGCCTGCGCGGCCAGTCCGCCGGGGACTGGGGCTTTGGCACCGCGGCGCTGGACATCCCGGAAGCCACGGCGCTGGCACTGGTGCGCGCGGTGCAGGCCGAGGATGTGGACGTGGCCTATTCCTACCGGATGCAGGCCGACCACGGCTTCACCCAGCCGCTCAGCCTGCTGACCCAGGGGCAGCGGCCCTGCCCGGTGATCCCCATCTTCATCAACAGCGCGGCGCGCCCGCTGCCGCCGTGCCGGCGTGTGCTGAAGCTGGGCGAGGCGGTGGGCCGCTTCCTGGCGCAGCGGCCGGAGCGGGTGCTGATCATCGGCTCCGGTGGCCTGTCCCATGACCCGCCCACGCCCCAGTTCGGCCAGGTGCCGCCGGAGGTGGAGGAATTCCTGATCGCCGGGCGCAACCCCAGCGAGGACGCGCGCGCGCGCCGCCAGAGCAAGGTCATCGAGACCGGGCGCCGGCTGGCCGCCGGCGAGGACAGCGCCCTGCGGCTGAACGCCGTGTGGGACCGCGGCCTGATCGACACCTTCCTGGACGCCCGGCTGGAGCGCTTCCTGACCCTGACCGACGAGGAGATCCTCGCCGAAGGCGGGCGCGGCGGGCAGGAGATCCGTGCCTGGATCGCCGCGTTCGCAGCGCTGCGGGCCTGCGGCGAGTACCGCGCCCAGTCGCACTATTACCGCGCCATCGACGAGTGGATCGTCGGCATGGCGATGCTGAGCGCCGAACCGGTGGCGGCCTGAGGAGGACGGACGATGGTGATGGAACATGCTCCCGCGCCGGGAGCCCCGTGCTTCGTGGTGGTGGGCGGTGGCCAGGCCGGTGCGGTGGCGGCCACGACGCTGCGCCGACTGGGCTTCGACGGGCGGCTGGTGCTGATCGGCGCCGAGCGGCATCTGCCCTACGAGCGCCCGCCGCTGTCCAAGGAAGTGCTGGTCTCGCCGGCCAGCGCCAAGACGACGCTGTTCAGCGCGGCCGACTATGCGCAGCAGCGCA
>JAYSCA010000124.1:0-6789 GCA_041915165.1 Ideonella sp. | reverse complement strand
CTGCCGACCGGCCTGTTCAGCCGCTTGGCGGCCCGGGAGGCCGAACAACCGGCTTGGCGCTGGACCTGCACCGACTGCGACCAGCCGGACTGCGAGCACCGCGCCTTCCTGCGCCGCTGAGGCGGCGCCTCAGTGCACCGCGTCCGAGCCCGGCGGCTGGTTCTGGCCGGGGGTGAAGAGTTCGCCCACGTCCACCGCATCGAAGCGGTACTGCCGCCCGCAGAAATCGCAGCCGACCTCCACGTCATCCCGTTCGTCCAGGATGCTCTCGACCTCCTCCTGCCCCAGGCCGACCAGCATGTTGCGCACGCGCTCGCTGGAACAGCTGCAGGCGAAGTGCGGAGCCAGCGGCTCGAAGCGCTGCAGCGGCTCCTCCCAGAACAGGCGGTGCAGGATGGTGTCCGCGTCCAGGGTCAGCAGCTCGTCGCGGGTCAGCGTGCTCGCCAGGTGAGCGATGCGGTTGAAAGCCTCGGACAGGCCGATGTCGTCTTCGTTGCGACGACCTGCCAGGTTGCCCTCGCCTTCCACGGGCAGGCGCTGGATCAACAGACCCGCCGCCACCTCGTCGTTGGCTGCCAGCACCAGCCGGGTGTCCAGTTGCTCGGACTGAAGCATGTAGTGCTCCAGCACCTGTGAGAGTTGCTGCAGCGGCTCACGCTGGTCGCCATGCAGCGGCACCACGCCCTGGTAGGGCTGTTGACCAGGCAGGCGGTCTTGCGGGTCCAGCGTGATCGCGCAGCGGCCCTGGCCATGGACATTGAGCATCGCCTCCAGCTGGGCATCGGCGGGTACCTCGCCCACCACCTTGGCCGTCGCCCGAAAGCCCAGGTCCGAGCGGGACTCGGCCACCGCCAGCTTCACCGGACCGTCGCCAAAGACCTGCAGGATCAGGGCGCCGTTGAACTTGATGTTGGCCTGCATCAGCGTGGAGGCGGCCGCCATCTCGCCCAGCAGCGCACGCACGGGCGCCGGAAAGGCACCAGCCTCCTCGCGCCGGGCCAGGACTTCGCGCCAACTGTCGGTCAGACGCACCAGCATGCCGCGCACCGGCAGGCCCTCGAACAGGAATTTATGGAGTTCGCTCATGAAGCAGGAAATCGGGTGATCGATAATTTTACGAATGGAACTGCGCATCGAAGCGCTCAAGGTCTTGTGCGAGCCAGACCCGACGCGCAAGGCTGAACAGGCGCGCGCCCTCTATCTGGCGCCGCCACCGGTGGATCCGCAACCGGAACTCCACCCGACAGCGGCGCTGCCGGGCCGGCCGACCGCCCCTCGACTGGTGCCCGCCGATCAGGTGCCAGGCCGCTCGCCCTTCACGCTGGAAGGCCGTGCGGCGCTGCTGCACGCCATCTGCCACATCGAGTTCAACGCCATCAACCTGGCCCTGGATGCGGTCTGGCGTTTTCCCGGTCTGCCCGAGGCGTTTTACCGCGACTGGCTACAGGTTGCCGGCGAAGAGGCCCTGCATTTCACCCTGCTGCGCAGCCACCTGCGCACGCTGGGGCACGACTATGGCGACTACTTGGCCCACGATGGCCTCTGGCAGATGGCCGAACGCACCCGGGCCGATGTGCTGGCCCGGATGGCCTTGGTGCCCCGCACGCTGGAAGCCCGCGGCCTGGATGCCACGCCGCCCATCCAGGCCAAGCTGCGCAAGGCGGGTGATCTGGAAGCAGTGGGCATCCTCGACATCATCCTGCGCGACGAAATCGGCCATGTGGCCATCGGCAACCGCTGGTACCGCTGGCTGTGCGAACGCGAGGGCGAGGACCCGGTGACGCTGTACCCCACCCTGGTCGCCCGCTACGAGGCGCCCCGATTGCGCCGCCCCTTCAACCTGACGGCTCGTCAGGCCGCCGGCTTCAGTGACGCCGAGTTGGCCTGGTTGGAGCAAACCGATCTCCCCCCAATGGTGCAAAAAGCACCTTGACAGTGCGGGAACCTCCCACCCTGCCGTGGCGTGGAATTTGCACCCCTGCGCCGTACACTGCGCGGTATTTCACCGCTTCATCTGGTTTCAACCCGAGGAAATCCATGTCTCAACTGAGCACCCGTCAATTTCTGAAGCTGGCCGGCACCCTGGCCGCTGGCCTGGTCCTGGCTGCCTGCAGCAAGCAAGAGCCCGCCGCCCCGGTCGAGGCCGCTTCGGCCCCCGCGTCCGAACCCGCGCCGGCCAAGGTCTACACCGTGGGCACCGACGCCGCCTATGCGCCGTTCGAGTACCAGAACGAAAAGGGTGAGATCGTCGGCTTCTCGGTGGACCTGCTGACTGCTGTCGCCGAAAAGGGTGGCTTCCAGATCAAGTTCATCAACACCCCGTGGGAAGGCATCTTCAACGCGCTGACCCAGGGCGACCGCGACCTGCTGATCTCGTCGATCACCATCACCGACGAACGCAAGCAGACGATGGACTTCTCCGACCCGTACTTCGACGCCATCCAGCTGATCGCCGTCAAGGCCAACTCCAAGGTGGCCAAGTTTGACGACCTGAAGAAGCTGAAGGTCGGCGTGCAGACCGGCACCACCGGTGACGAGGTCGTGACCAAGCTGCAGGGCAAGACCTCGACGCTGATCAAGCGCTTCGAGTCCACCCCGCTCGCCCTGAAGGAACTGGAAGCCGGTGGCGTGGATGCCGTGGTGGCCGACAACGGCGTGGTGATCCACTACGTGGCCAACAACCCGGATGCCAAGTTCAAGACCGTGGCCGACACCAAGTCCTTCGCGCCGGAACAGTACGGCATCGCCGTCAAGAAGGGCAACGCCGAACTGCTGGCCATGATCAACAAGGGCCTGGCCGCCGTGAAGGCCGATGGCACCTACGCTGCCATCTACAAGAAGACCTTCGGCACCGAGCCTGCTGGCGCGGCCGCACCGGCTTCCGCCGCCTCGAACTGATCGGCAGCTGCAGAGAGAGAACATCCCGTGGATTTGCGTTGGGACATCCTGGCGGGCTACGGCCCGCTGTTTCTGGACGGTCTGTGGACCACCATCGAGATCACCCTGGTGGCCATCAGCTGTGGCCTGGCCCTGGGGGTCTTGCTGGGACTGATCAACACATCACGGGATGCTCCCCAGCCCAAGTCGCTGGGCTTGCGCGGGTTGATGAAGCTCGTGCGAGGGGGGGCCACGGCCTACATCACCTTCTTCCGTGGCACGCCGCTGTTCGTGCAGATTTTGCTGGTGCACTTTGCCGTGATGCCCGCACTGATCCAGCCGGATCACGGTCTGCTGTTGTCCGGTGAGGCTGCTCGCCAGTTCCGGCAGGATCACGGCGCCTTCTTCTCCGGGGCGGTGGCACTGAGCCTCAATGCAGGCGCCTACATCTCGGAGATCTTCCGCGCCGGCATCCAGAGCATCCACCAGGGCCAGACCCAGGCCGCCTGGAGCCTGGGACTGACCCACTCGCAGGCGATGCGCCATGTCATCCTGCCGCAGGCCTTCCGTCGCATGGTGCCGGCCCTGGTCAACGAGGGCATCGCGCTGATCAAGGACTCGTCCCTGGTGTCGGCCATCGGCCTGACCGAGCTGGCCCTGGCCGCCCGCACGGTGGCGGGCGCGTATTCCCGTTACTGGGAGCCGTACCTGGCCATTTCGGCCCTGTACCTGGTGTTGACACTGCTGCTTTCGATCGCGGCCAAGAAACTGGAAGCGCCAAGCTACCTGCGCGGCCGCTGACCGGTTTCGCCCCTGGCAGAGAAACGCGCCCCAAGGGGCGCGTTTTGTTTTGGGCCGGCGGGGACCCTCAGGACGGATCGAAGAAGTAGCGCTTCACGCCGGCCAGCACCATCTCGGTGGCAATCGCTGTCAGCACCAGCCCCATCAGCTTCTCGATCGCGTTCACCATCTGGGTTCCGATCCAGCGCCGGATGTGCTCGGCCAGCAGCATCACCGCACCGCACACCAGCATCGCCAACGTCAGCGCCCCCACCCATTCCGCCACCCGCTCCGGTTGGCGGGATGCGAGCAACAGCACAGTGGCCATCGCCGAGGGGCCGGCCAGCAGCGGCACGGCCAGCGGGAAGATCAGCGGCTCCTTGGCCTCATCCGACGCATAAATGTCACCCCCGGTCGCGAAGATCATCCGGATGGCGATGATCATCAGGATCACCCCCCCGGCCACCTCCAGCGAGCGCTCTGACAGGTGCATCACACGCAGGAACCCCTCCCCGGTGAGCATGAACGCCAGCAACACCCCAAAAGCGATCAGGACCTCCCGGATCGCCACCCGCGTGCGGCGCTCCGGAGTCACCCCCTTGAACACCGAGATGAAAATGGGCAGGCTGCCAAACGGGTCAAGCACCAACAACAGCAGCACGAACGCGGAAACAAAAGTGTGGTCCATGGCCCCATTCTCACCCGGCTGTCAGCGCGGTCTACCCCGCTGCTGCGCTGAGAGAAAGTTGCGTTCACACAACAAAAACGGCACCTGCCAGGGTGAAAGCCTCTGGCGCATGGGGCAAACCCGCGGCCGCCGGCTAAACTTCATTTCACAGTGCTGTCATACGGCACTTCCGAGTTTCGGCGTCCTGCGCTGCGTTGCACAAGCACAGACGTGAGACTCCTTTGTTTCACTGACCAAGGGTCCTTCAACATGAAGAAATCTCTCGTCCTGACCGCGATCGCGGCCACCCTGGCGGCTCCGGCCTTTGCCCAAAGCTCCGTGACCATCTACGGTCGCCTGAACCTGTCGGTCGAAAGCAGCAAGGCTGGTGATGCCAGCAAGCGCGACTGGCAAGAAGTGGACAACTCGTCGCGCATCGGCTTCGCCGGCGAAGAAGACCTGGGTGGCGGCAACAAGGCCATCTTCAAGATCGAATCCGGCTTCGACGCTTCGACCGGCACTGCCAAGAGCCGCTTCTGGGGCCGTGAGTCGACCGTGGGTCTGGCTACCCGCTACGGTACCGTGAAGCTGGGCAACCTCGACAACAACGAGGCCTATCATGCCACTGCTGACTACATCAGCTGGATCAACCACGACACCGGCACCACCTCCGACTTCCTGTACGGCGGCGGCCAGAACTCCAACCTGAACTACTGGAACAGCCTGCAGAACGCCGTGTCGTACAACACGCCGGATCTGAATGGTTTCGTGGGTTGGGTGCAAGTTGCTGAAGCCTATACGGCTAGCTCTGCTTACCTGTCCAAGGATAGCGATACGAAGCCTTTCGCTGTCGGTGCATACTACGATCGCGGCCCTCTGCATCTGGGCTTCGGCTTCGATAAGCACGGTGATGCCAAGTCGACCGCTGTCCGTGCCAACTACGATCTGGGCGCGTTCGCTGTGGGCGGTTACTTCAACTTCGTGCGCAACGCTACGCTGGCCACTTTCGACTCGAATGGCGCCGTGGACGGCGTGCTGGCCTCTGGCGTGGACTACAACACCTGGCGTCTGGTGGGTTCCTACACCCTCGGTGCCAACGAGTTCCACCTGAACTACGGTGGCACGAACAAGATCAAGAGCGATATGGGTTCTGCCGACAAGGCTTGGCAGCTGACCGCTGGCTACAACTACAACCTGAGCAAGCGCACCAAGGTCTATGCTTTCGCGACCAAGGTGAAGGACACCGACGGTGTTTTCACCGCGGTGGAAGGCAGCAAGGGTGGTTTCAACACCTTCGGCGCTGGTATCCGCCACAACTTCTGATGATTGGCCTTCGGGCCTTTCCAGAAGCACAAAGCCGGCCTTCGGGCCGGTTTTTTTATGCCCGCGGATGATGGCGTGCGTGCAAGGCCTTCAGGCGTTCGCGGGCCACGTGGGTGTAGATCGTCGTCGTCGAGATGTCGGCATGGCCCAGCAGCATCTGCACCACCCGCAGGTCGGCCCCATGGTTGAGCAGGTGGGTGGCGAAAGCATGCCGCAAGGTGTGCGGTGAGAGCGGCACGTTCACGCCCGCCTGGGTCGCATAGCGTTTGACGAGCGTCCAGAACATCTGCCGGGTCATGCCGGCGCCACGCCCGGTCACGAACAGCGTCGGGCTCTGCTGGGCTTTCAGGATCGCAGCGCGCGCATCCGCCAGATAGCGGCGCAGCCAGCCTTCGGCCTCGGCCCCGAAGGGCACCAAGCGCTCCTTGCGGCCCTTGCCGGTCACCCGCAACACCCCTTCGGCCAGCCCCACCTCCACGGACGCCAGGTTCACCAGTTCGGACACCCGCAGCCCGCTGGCGTACATCAACTCCAGCATGCAGCGGTCCCGCAGCCCCAGCGGCGTGCCCACATCGGGCGCCGCCAGCAGCGCCTCAACCTGGGCTTCGGTGAGCGTCTTGGGCAGCCGCATGGGCTGGCGGGCCGCCTGCAGCTGCAGGGTGGGGTCTGCAGCCAGATGGTGCTCCCGCACGGCCCAGCGGTAGAAGCGCCGGAACACCGCCAGCCGACGATTGGCGGTGGTGCTGCGCGTGGCGGCATGTCGCTCGGCGGCGTAAGCCAGCAGATCCTCGAGCACCACCCCGCACAGCCCTCCGCGACGCTGGGCCACCAGCCAGTGCGCCAGGGCACTCAGATCGCGCCGGTAGGCCGCCAAGGTGTTGGCCGACAGGCCATCCTCGATCCACAGCGCTGAACAAAAGGCGTCGATCAGGGCCGCGTCGTCTGGGGCCAGGGACGGGGTCGATGGAGAAGGTGAGACAGAGCGTTTGGACGACATGCAGAAACCACACACACGGCACGCGGGCGCCTGTCACCCACACGGCCCATGCCCACAGAGAACGGCACAGCCGTGGGCTTGCTGGCACACTCGGCATGCCATGAACCAAGTGCTGTTGCTGCTGCCCGACTTCCTCCTCATTCTG
>JAYSCA010000123.1:0-6792 GCA_041915165.1 Ideonella sp. | reverse complement strand
CCGCCGGCGGCGATCAGCGGGATTTCCTTCTCGATGCCGGCCTTGCGCAGGAAGTCGCGCACCTCGGGCAGCACGCGCTCGAAGTCGAAGCGCGGGTCGTTCAGGTCGGCGATCTTGGCCGCGCCCAGGTGGCCGGCGGCCAGCCGGGGATGTTCGATGACGATCGCGTCGGGCAGGCGCTTCTTGCGCTCCCACTTCTTGACGATCAGCGCCACGCCGCGCGAATCGGACAGGATGGGCACGATCAGCGCGTTCGGGTGCTCGGCCGCCAGGTCCGGCAGGTCCAGCGGCAGGCCGGCGCCCACCACCACCATGTCGGCGCCGCTCTCCAGCGAGGTCTTCACATGGGCGGCGTAGTCGCTGATGGCGCGCATCACGTTCACGGCGATCAGGCCCTTGCCCGCGGCAATACCGCGTGCGGCATGGATCTCCCGCTTGAGCGCCTCGACATTGGCCTCGTTGATGCGGGCCTTGGAGTCCTCGTCCATGCCGGGCCGGGCCGACAGGCCTTCGGTGGCGGCCATCAGGTCAGGGTGGTGACGGCGCAGGTCCACCGAGCTGATGGTGCCCACCCCGCCCTCGGCGGCCACGCTGCCCGCCAGCCGGTGGGCGCTGATGCCCACCCCCATGCCGCCCTGCACGATGGGCAGCAGCCAGCGGCCGGCGACATGCAGCGGCTTGAGCCCGCTGCGCGAGAGCAGGCCGGCCAGCCCCGCATCGACGTGGGTGGAATCAACCGGAGTGGCAGAGGCGTTCATCGGAGGGCCCGCAGACATGCAAACAAGGTGTCGAAGCGTAGCGGCGATCACCCCGGCATGTCTTGAGCCGCATCAAGCGCGGCTCAGCCCCGCAGTTGGGCCGCGTGGTGGCGCAGATGGTCTTCCACCACGCTGGCCACGAAGTAGTAACCGTGGTCGTAGCCGGCCTGGCGGCGCAGCGTCAGCGGCTGGCCGACGGCGGCGCAGGCGGACTCGAAGGCTTCTGGTTGCAATTGGCCTTCGGCCAGGAATTTGTCCGCCAGGCCCTGGTCGATCAGGATGCCGCCGGGGTACGGCGCCCGGCTCTGCGCGGCCATCAAGGCGCTGGCGTCGTGCGCCGCCCACTGGCTTTCGTCCTGCCCCAGGTAGCCGGTGAAGGCCTTGTGGCCCCAGGGGCAGTGGCTGGGCGCGCAGATGGGGGCGAAGGCCGACACGCTGGCGAAGCGGCCCGGATGGCGCAGCGCCAACGTCAGCGCGCCGTGCCCGCCCATGCTGTGGCCGAAGATCGCCTGCCGGTCGGCGGCCAGCCCGAAGCCGGCCTGGACCTCGGGCAGCAGCTCGTGGAGCAGGTAGCTTTCCATGCACCAGTGGCCGGACCAGGGCGCCTGGGTGGCATCCAGGTAGAAGCCGGCGCCCACGCCAAAGTCCCAGTGGTCGGCCTCGCCGTTCACCCCGGCGCCGCGCGGGCTGGTGTCGGGCGTCAGCAGCGCCAGCCCCAGCTCGGCCGCCACCCGCTGGGCCCCGGCCTTGATGGCAAAGGTTTCCTCGGTGCAGGTCAGGCCGGCCAGGTAGGTCAGCAGCGGCACCGGCTGCCCGGCCAGCGCCTGGGGCGGCAGGTACAGGCCAAAGCGCATCGGCAGGCCGATCTCCCGCGAGGCATGGTGGTAGAAGCGCTGCTCACCGCCGAATGAGGCATGGGTGGCAATCAGTTCCAGGCGATCGAAAGCCATCTCGGGTCTCCAGACAAAGCGCGCCGACTCTACACGAGCGGCCGCAGCCGTTGTCTCAGCCCTGACATGCAGGCTGCCCAGAATCCGGCGCCATCATGCTGTCCCCCCGCAACCCGAGCCGCCGGCGCTGCCTGCGCCGCGCCACCCTGGCCGCCCTGAGCCCCTTGAGCCCGGCCGTCTGGGCCCAACCGCCGGCCGACGCGCCGCGCGCCGAGCGACGCATGCTCCAGCTGCTGGACCTGTCGCCCGAGCAGCAGGAGCTCTCGCGCGACTACTCCACCGGCGTGCGGCTGGCCTGGGCCGTCGAGGGCCAGCGGGGCCACCCGCTCGCCGGCATCAGCCTGGAGACGCTGACCACCGACGGCAGCGCCGCCAGCGTGGCCGCGACGCTGGACCGGCTGGAACAGGACAAGGGGCTGCTGGCCCTGGTCGGCACCGTGGGCGACGCGCTGGCGGTCCAGGTGCAGGACGGCCTGGCCCGCCGCGGGCTGCGCCTGCCCCACCTGGGGCCCTGGATGGCCGACGGCCGACACGATGCGGACGAGGCCCTGGCCCTGCTGTTCGCCTCGCGCCGCATGCAGCTGCAAAAGGCCCTGGGCAGCGCCTATGGCATGGGGGTGGACCGGCTGGTGGTGGTCTACAGCCGGCCGGAAGACCAGCGGCTCTACGACCCCGAGGTGGCCGCCATGGCCCGCACGCTGGGGCTGACGCTGCAGCGCCTGACCGGCACCGGCGCCACCCGGCCGGCCGATCTGGCGGCCCGCCTGCCGCCCGCCGGCGCGATGATCCTGCTGCTGGCCACCAGTGCCGAGGTGGCGTCGTTCACCCAGGCCATGGCCCGGCGTGGCGACCACCGCTTCGTGCTGGCCCTGGGCGATGTGGATGCCCCCTCACTGCTGCAGTTCCACCCCGGCCAGGGCGTGCCAGTCATCCTGACCCAGGTGGTGCCCAACCCGCTGCGCAGCCGCCTGGCGGTGGTGGACCGCTACCGCGACCGGCTGGGCGCGCTCTACGACGAGGCCCCCTCGCCGATCAGCCTGGCCGGCTACCTGGCGGGCCAGTACACCGCCGCCCTGGTGCGGGACACCGGCGGCGCCCCGACCCGTGAGCGGCTGCTGGAGCAACTGGCCCGCCGCCGGGCGGTGAACCTGGGCGGCTGGACGGTGGACTTCCGCGATGGCCGCCGGGGCAGCCAGTTTGTCACGCCCACCTTGCTCAGCGCCACGGGCCAGCTGATCGGCTGAACCCGGCGGGCGCGTTCATGCGCTCAGTTGGACGCGGCGCTGGCCGCGGCCGGTGCCGAGGCCTCGGTCCCCTGGATGTCGGCACCGTGCTTTTCGCCGCCCATGTCGACCGAGCCGCCCCCCTTGGAGATCAGCCACAGAGCCAGGGCAGCGAACAGGACGAAGGCGAGGATCAACTTCCACATGACGAGGTCTCCTTGAGGTGATGATGGTCAGGCCGGCAGAACAGGCCTCTCATAAATAGCAAAAAAGGCGGCCCGCAGGCCGCCTGGTGTGTCGAGCGCCGGAACGCCCGTCGAGGAACTCAGTCGCCCGCGTAGATGTCCACGTCCTTGGTTTCCTTCACGAACAGCATGCCGATCACGAAGGTGGCCGCGGCGATCACCACGGGGTACCACAGGCCGTTGTACATGTTGCCGGTCTGAGCCACGATGGCGAAGGCCATGGTGGGCAGCAGGCCACCGAACCAGCCGTTGCCGATGTGGTACGGCAGGCTCATCGAGGTGTAGCGGATGCGGGTCGGGAACATCTCCACCAGCATGGCCGCGATCGGGCCATAGACCATGGTCACCAGGATCATCAGGAAGGTCAGCAGCAGGACGATCTTGACCTTGTCCATCTTGGCCGGATCGGCCTTGGCCGGGTAGCCATGAGCCTTCAGCGCATCGCTCACCGCCTTCTTGAAAGCGCCGTCCTTGGCCTTGGCCTCGTCGGCCGACAGCCCGGCAGCGGTGTAGCCTTCGATCACGGTGTCACCGACGGTGATCTTGGCCGGTCCGCTGCCCGCCACCGAGTCATAGCTCACCGAACTGCCAGCCAGCACCTGCTTGGCGATGTCGCAGGACGAGGTGAACTTCTTGGTGCCGGTCGGGTTGAACTGGAACGAGCACTCGTTCGGGTCGGCGGTCACCACCACCTTGGCATTGGCTTGTGCAGCCGCCAGGTCCGGGTTGGCGGCCGAGGTCAGGGCCTTGAACACCGGGAAGATGGTCAGCACGGCGATCAGCATGCCGGCCATGATCACCGGCTTGCGGCCGATCTTGTCCGACAAGGTGCCGAAGACCACGAAGAACGGCGTGCCGATCATCAGCGACACGGCGATCAGGATGTTGGCGGTCGCGCCATCCACCTTCAGGGCCTGGGTCAGGAAGAACAGGGCGTAGAACTGACCGGTGTACCAGACCACCGCCTGGCCGGCGACCAGCCCCAGCAGGGCCAGGATCACGATCTTCAGGTTCTTCCACTGGCCGAAGGACTCGGTCAACGGGGCCTTGGAGGTCTTGCCCTCGGCCTTCATCTTCTTGAAAGCCGGCGATTCATTCATCGACAGGCGGATCCACACGCTGATGCCCAACAGCAGGATCGACACGATGAACGGCACACGCCAGCCCCAGGCCGCGAAGGACTCTTCGCCCACCAGCGTGCGGGTGCTCAGGATCACCATCAGCGACAGGAACAGGCCCAGGGTCGCCGTGGTCTGGATCCAGGCGGTGTAGGCGCCACGCTTGCCGTGCGGCGCATGCTCGGCCACGTAGGTGGCAGCACCGCCGTACTCACCGCCCAGCGCCAGGCCCTGCAGCAGGCGCAGCGCGATCAGGATGACCGGCGCGGCCACGCCGATCGAGGCGTAGTTGGGCAGCACACCGACGATGAAGGTCGACAGGCCCATGATCAGGATCGTGACCAGGAAGGTGTACTTCCGGCCGATCATGTCGCCCAGGCGGCCGAACACCAGCGCGCCAAACGGCCGCACGATGAAGCCTGCCGCGAAGGCCAGCAGCGCGAAGATGAACGCCGAGCCCGCATCCAGGCCGGAGAAGAATTGCTTGGCGATGATGGCCGCCAGCGAACCGTACAGATAGAAGTCGTACCACTCGAACACCGTGCCGAGCGAAGAGGCGAAGATGACCTTCTTCTCTTCCGCGGTCATCGGCGTGTTGGACACCGCGACAGTTGCCATGTTTTGTCTCCTCGAATCCACCAGCACCACCCCATCGGCAGCGCATGGGGCGGACTATTCGAGGGGGCTCTGACCTGTTTCTGACGGCGAACTGAACGGATCCTGACAAACTCCGTTGCAACCCTGAGGCCCCGTTGCGCGATGCGGGAAATCGCCGTTTATCCCTGGGTAAGTCCCAGGGCGGGGAAGGCTCCCCACAAACCCTGAGAGCGAGGGCTTCCCCGGAGGCTTTGCGTCATCAGCCGCCGCGCTGGCGCAGCGCCTGGGCCAGCGGCGCCAGCGCGGCCTGTCCTTCCCACAGGGAGTCTTCAGCCGGCCAATGGACGGTGGGCGTGGTGCCCAGGCCCAGGCGCTGCGACTGGGCCACGAGCCGTGCCCAGTCCTCGGCCACCTCGGCCGATTCGGGGTCGCGCACGGGCGTCAGCCGCGCCGTCAGCCAGGCCAGCGCGTCGGACAGCGGACGGCCCTGCGGGGCCGCATCGTCCCAGACGGCCCGCAGCAGCTGCTCGGCCAGCCAGCGGTTCAGCAGGGCGCCGGGCTCACCACAGGCCAGCGCGTGGCGCCACAGCCGCCCGATCGGCCCGACCAGCGCGACGGCCTCCTGCGCCGGCAGCACCGGGCAGACCTCCACCCAGGAGGGCAGCCCTGCCAGGGCCTCGGGCAGGCGCAGAAAGCAGGGCCAGGCCTGGGGCGAACCCAGGTCCAGGTGCAGCACCAGGCGGTTCATGCGCCGCGGTCTCCGGCCTGCGGCGCGCCGGCCTGGGCGCGACGTTCGGCCAGACGCCCCCAGATCGCCCGCCGGGTGGCCTCGTCGGCGCTGGACCAGCCGGCGATCTCGTCCAGGCTGCGCCAGCAGCCGGCGCACCAGCCGGTGCGGGGCTCGATGCGGCACACGCCGGTGCAGGGCGAGGGCACCGGGGACGCGAGCGGCGGGTCGGCCGGGCTCATGCCTGCGGCACCTGCATCACATCGACAACCGGCGCCCCGGTGAGGCGCTGCAGATCGTCCGGCCGGGCCGCGAACACCCCGTGGGGATGGCCGGCGGCGGCCCAGACGGTCTCGAAGCGGAACAACTCGCGGTCCAGCAGCGTCACCGGCGGCGTGGCATGCCCCACGGGCGAGACGCCCCCGATCGAAAAGCCGGTGCGGGCCTTCACAAAGGCGGCATCGGCCCGACCGATCGGGCCGACCAGGGCCGCCACCTTGCGCTCGTCCACCCGCAGGTCGCCCGAGGCCACGACCAGCACCGCGACATCGTCGGCCTTGCGGCGAAAGATCACGCTCTTGGCGATCTGCCCGGTCGCCACGCCCAGGGCGTCGGCGGCCTCCTGGCAGGTGCGCGCCGGCACCGTCAGCCAGCGCGGCGGCTGGGCGTGGCCCTGCTCGGCCAGCACGCGCCGCACCAGGGCATAGCCCTCGTGGGGCACATCGTCGGGGGCCTCATCGGCCAGGGGAGAGTTCTGCATCGTGAGACAACACGCAAGAGGCCGGGATCCGGCACCGCTGCATTGTCCGGCAGATGCCTCAGAAGCGTCCCAGCGTCAGCCAGCGCTCGATCTGCGGCTTGCGGTCATTGCCCCAGAAGGGCTCGCCATCGACCACGAAGAACGGCGCCCCGAACACGCCCGCCGCGATGGCCTGCTCGTTGGCCTGGCGCAAACGGTCCTTCCAGACCGGATCGTTGCAGGCCGCCTGGGCCGCCGCCGCGTCGAGGCCGGATTCGGCCAGCAAGGCCGCCAGCGCCTCCGATGCATTCAGCGCCACGTCGCGCGTGAAATAGACCCGGAAGGCGCTGCGGGTCCAGCTGGCCGCGGCCTCAGGCCCCTGGGTGTCGTGCAGCCACCAGAACACGCGGGCCGCGTTCTGCGTCGGGATCGGGA
>JAYSCA010000122.1:0-6845 GCA_041915165.1 Ideonella sp. | reverse complement strand
GCTGGAAGCGGCGGATCGACATGTTCTCGCCAATCTTGCCGATCAGGCCCTTGCGCACATCTTCCACGGTCGGGCCGAAGCTGTCTTGCGACAGCGGCAGGGCCGACAGCGCAGCCACATCGGCCGGGTTGTGCTTGGCCACCAGCTCGGCGCAGGACTTCGCGAAGGCCAGGAAGGAATCATTCTTCGAGACGAAGTCGGTTTCGCAGTTGATCTCGACCATCGCGCCGACATCACCGTCCACCGCGGCAGCCACCACGCCTTCGGCCGTCACGCGCGAAGCGGCCTTGCCGGCCTTGTTGCCCAGCTTGACGCGCAGGATTTCCTCGGCACGGCCCAGGTCGCCTTCAGCCTCGGTCAGGGCCTTCTTGCACTCCATCATCGGGGCATCGGTCTTGGCGCGCAGTTCGGCAACCATGCTTGCGGTAATAGCAGCCATGTTTCTTTCTCCGTAAGAGGTGGTTCGACAACCACCCGAGGTTCAATCAGAAATCGTTTCGGGGGTATGAAAAAGGGGCTGTAGCAGCCCCTTGATCATTGGCGCGATGCGCCTTGCTCAGGCTTCTTCGCTGACTTCGACGAATTCGTCACCGTCGGCCGCCACAGCCTGCACCAGCTCGGTGGCTGCGTTGGCCTTGCCTTCCAGCACGGCATCAGCCATCGCCTTGGCGTACAGCGCCACGGCCTTGGCCGAGTCATCGTTGCCGGGGATCACATAGTCCACACCATCGGGCGAGTGGTTGGTATCAACCACGCCGACCACGGGAATGCCCAGCTTCTGAGCTTCGGCCACGGCGATCTTGTGGAAGCCCACGTCGATCACGAAGATGGCGTCTGGCAGCGCGCCCATGTCCTGGATGCCGCCGATGTCCTTTTCCAGCTTGGCCAGCTCGCGGTCGAACAGCAGCGCTTCCTTCTTGATGCGCATTTCGGCGCCAGAGTCCTTCTGGGCCTGCATGTCCTTCAGCTTCTTCAGCGAGCCCTTGACCGTCTTGAAGTTGGTCAGCATGCCGCCCAGCCAACGCTGGTCGACATAGGGCATGCCGCAGCGGGCAGCTTCCATGGCCACCACGTCACGCGCCTGACGCTTGGTGCCCACGAACAGGATGGTGCCGCGCTTGGCCGCCAGCTGGCGGACGAACTTCAGCGCTTCCTCGAACTTCGGCAGCGTCTTTTCGAGGTTGATGATGTGGATCTTGTTGCGATGGCCGTAGATGAACGGGGCCATCTTCGGGTTCCAGAAGCGGGTTTGGTGGCCGAAGTGGACACCGGCTTCCAGCATTTCGCGCATAGAAACGGAGGACATGGAAAACTCCAAAGGTTGAGTCTAGAAGCCCGGCCTTGATCACGTCTCCGCGAGGTTCTCAGCGGAAGAACGCGACACCTTGAGACGCCGGGTTCGCGGTTGAGGCAGCGCCACCACGGCAACCACCTGTCACTGGCGCCTCAGTTCAGCCGAGGGTCACCAAGTAAACCGCAAGAGTATAGCAGAGAGCTTCCACCCCTTGGCGACGCCCCAACACGTCAGCCAAGGGCCCAGTATCCAAACGCAAGGCACAATGCCGGTTGTCAACAACGCGATGCCGGGTGGCATGCTCGCGGCCCGCCCTCTGGCGGAGGTCGATGGAGCATCCCAGGCGTTGGCGCATTGCTGTTCGCGCCAGCCCACCCGCAGCCTCACCCATGCTTTCCCGGTTCCCAATCCGTCCCTGCCTCCGGATGGCGCCTGTGCGCGCCGCGGTTTCTTCGTCTCTTTCGCCATCCAGGAGTCTCTGAAGTGCACATTGGCATCGTGGGCGCTGGGCTGATGGGGGTCAGCACAGCGCTTGAACTCACCTTGCGCGGCCACCAGGTCGAGGTGTTCGACCAGCGCAGTGGAATTGCGGCGGAGTCCAGCTTCGCTGGCGCCGGGCTCTGCTGCCCGACGGTGCTGCCCAGCCTGGGCCAGCACCCGGTCTGGCGCCAACGCGCCCCCTGGAACGCCTGGGCTCGGCGGCAGGCCCAGGCCCGCAAGACGCCGGTGTGGCGCGAACGCCAGCAGACCCTGGCCCGCCTGGGCGGCCTGGGGCAACAGTGGCTCGATGACTTGACCGCCTCGCACCGGCTGGAATTCGAACAACGCCGGGGCTGGCTGATCTTGCGCCCCGATGCGCGCAGCCTGCGGCAGGACGCGGTAGACATCGCCCATCTGGAGGCGTTGGGCCTGCCCTACCGGGTCCTGACCCCGGACGAACTGGGCACGGTCGAACCTGCCCTGCAGTCGCAGACGCCACCCGCCGGCGGGCTTTACCTGCCGGAGGTCCGCGTCATCAACGGGCGCCAACTTGCGCAGCAATTGCGGGCGGTCGCCCAGCAGTTGGGCGCCAGTTTCCACCTGGGGACCGAGGTCGGACAGATCGTGGCGGGCCGCCCTGCCACGCTGCGCTGGCAGCACACCGGCGAGGCGCGCAGCGGCGAGACCCGCTTCGATGCGGTGATCCTCTGCATGGGCACCGCCTCTTCGGCCGCGCTGCAGTCGCTGGGCCTGCGCCTGCCTCTGCTCGCCCGCCCAGGGGCCTCACTGACCGCGCCGCTGTCCCTGCCCGAGGCCATGCCCGACCCCGGCCCCCAGGGGGCGGTGACCGAGTCCGCCCAGGGCCTGACCTTGTCGCGGCTGGGCGTGCGGGTGCGCATCACCGACCCGTGGCTGGCCGCCGATCCGCAGGGGCGCCCCGCGCCCCGCGCCCAGACCCGCATGTACGCCGCCCTGGAGCGCTGGTTTCCCGAGGCGGGGCACGGTGCGCCGGTGCAGGCCTGGCAAGGCCAGCGGGCCGCCCTGCCCGACGACGCGCCGGTGCTGGGTGCCAGCCCCTGGAGCGGCGTGTGGTTGAACCTGGGCCACGGTGACCAGGGCAGCGCCCTGGCAGGCGGCTGCGCCCTGGCGCTGGCCGACGCCCTGCAGGGCGAGGCCGGCGCCGACGACCTGCAACGGCTGTCCTGCGAACGCTGGCGCTGAGCCCGCCGCCCACCGTGACAGACGCGGCGGCGCGGGCCACACTGCGGGCATGACTTGCGCACCGATGCCGCGGCCCGTGTCCGCGCTGACCACCCCCGCCCTGCATGGCAGTGAGGCTTCGCGCCAGATCGAAGCCCTGGCCCTGGCCGCCCAGCCGGCGGCTGGCACCTTGATGGCCCGGGCTGGCCTGGCCGTGGCCCGGCTGGCGCTGATCCTGGGCCGCCCCGCCGGCACCTTCTGGGTGTTGTGCGGCCCCGGCAACAACGGCGGTGATGGCCTGGTCGCCGCCCGCTGGTTGCACCAGTGCGGGCACGCCGTGCGGGTGGTGTTCACCGGCCAGACCGAGACCCTGCCCCCCGACGCCCGCCGGGCCCATGCCGCAGCCTTGGCCGCGGGCGTGGTGTTCTGCGACGCCCCCCCGGCCCCCGAGGCCGAGGACGCCCCCCCGCGCCTGGTGATCGACGCCCTGCTGGGGCTGGGCCAGCAACACCCACCCACCGGCCGCCTGGGCGAGCTGGTGGCTTGGTGCAATCGCCAATCCGGCCCGGTGCTGGCGGTGGACCTGCCCACCGGTCTGGCGGGCGACACCGGCCAGAGCACCGGCGGCGCTGTGGTGCGCGCCACCGCGACCGTGTCGCTGCTCACGCTGAAGCCTGGCCTGTTCACGGGCATGGGCCAGGACGTCGCCGGCACGGTCTGGTGGGACGATCTGGCCGCAGGCGAACACGTGGACCACGTCACACCCACCGCCCACCTCACCTCGGGCGCCTGGGCCCAGCGCCTGTGGCCGCTGCGGCTGCATCAGCAGCACAAGGGCAGCTTCGGTGACCTGTGGGTGCTGGCCGGTGCCCCTGGCATGACCGGCGCCGCCTTTCTGGCGGGACGGGCCGGCCTGACCGGCGGCGCGGGACGCGTCTACGTCAGCCTGCTGGACGCGCAGGCCGACCACCCGTGGGATCCACGCCATCCGGAGCTGATGTTCCGGCCCGCCAGCGGCTGGCAGACCGACGGCGTGCTGGAACAGGCCACCGTGGTGTGCGGCTGTGGCGGTGGACAGGCGGTCGCCGAGGTGCTGCCCCCGGTGTTGCACCGCGCCCACCGGCTGGTGCTGGATGCCGATGCCCTCAACGCCATCGCCCGGGCCCCGGCCCTGCAACAGGCCCTGCAGCAGCGCGCCACCCGGGGCCAGGCCACGGTGCTCACCCCCCATCCGCTGGAGGCTGCCCGCTTGGCCGGTCTGAGCGTGGCCCAGATCCAGGGCGACCGCCTCGCCCAGGCGCGTGCCTTGGCCGAGCATTTCCAGGCGGTCGTGCTGCTGAAAGGCTCGGGCACCGTGATCAGCGCGCCGGGCGGCGACACCTGGATCAACCCGACGGGTCACGCGGCACTGGCCACGCCCGGCAGCGGCGATGTGCTGGCCGGCTGGCTGGGAGCCACCTGGGCCGCCCAACCCGAGGTGGACACCCCGATGCGGCAGGGCCACGAAGCCGCCGCCGCCAGCGCCTGGCTGCATGGTCGGGCCGCCGAACAGCAGATGCCGCGCCCTCGCCTGCCCTTGCGGGCCAGCGACCTGATCCAGGCCATGGCGGCCACGCTGCAGGCCGCCGAAATGGCCTGAAGCAGGGGCGCGCGTCGTCTCAGCGCCGCTTGCTGCCGGACTTGCGGCCCACGCCGGTTTTGCGGGGTGCCCCCGATGGCCCGGTCGCGGCGGGTGGGACCGCCGCAGCATGGGTCTTGGTCGGCGCCGGCTTGCCCCCCTTGCGGGCGGCCTTGGTGGCCCGCTTATGGCCGCGGTCCGCCTGCTCGACGTCGGCCAGCTCATCCACCGCCCGGCGGTTGCCGCGGCCTGCGCCGGCCGGCTTGCGAGACGCCGTGGCGCCCCCCAGCTCGCCCTCGCGCACCATGCGGAAGTCGATGCGGCGGCCATCCAGATCGACGCGGCTGACCTGGATGCGCACGCGGGTGCCGATGACATAGCGCAGGCCGGTGCGCTCACCGCGCAGCTCCTGCCGCAGCTCGTCGTAGCGGAAGTACTCGCCACCCAACTCGGTGATATGCACCAGGCCTTCGACGTACAGCGCATCCAGCGTGACGAACACGCCAAAGCTGGTGACCGCGGTGACGGTGCCGCTGAACTCCTCACCCAGGCGCTCGCGCATGTAGCGGCACTTGAGCCAGGCCTCCACGTCGCGCGAGGCCTCATCGGCCCGCCGTTCGTTCGCGCTGCAATGCTCGCCGGCGGCTTCCCAACGCTCGGCCTCGGCCTGCTGCACCTTGGTCAGCTTGCCGTTCTTGCGCGCCGGCGCCGGGCCCAACTCGCCTTTGCCCAGGTGGTAGCGCTTGCCCGCCAGGATGGCCTTGAGCACCCGGTGCACCAGCAGGTCCGGGTAGCGCCGGATCGGGCTGGTGAAGTGGGCGTAGGCGTCATAGGCCAAGCCGAAGTGACCACTGTTGACCGGCGTGTAGAGCGCCTGCTGCATCGTGCGCAGCAGCATGGTGTGGATCTGCACCGCATCGACCCGGTCCTTGGTGGCCGCGGCGATGGCCTGGAACTCGGCCGGCGTGGGCTCCTCGCTCAAAGACAGGCCGATGCCCAGCGTCTTGAGATAGTTCTGCAGCGTCAGCCGCTTCTCGGGCGTCGGCCCTTCGTGCACACGGAACAGGCAGGGGTGCTGGTGCTGGTTGATGATGTCGGCCGCGCAGACATTGGCCGCCAGCATGGCCTCCTCGATCAGACGGTGGGCCTCGTTGCGCACCCGCGGCACGATCTTCTCGATGCGGCCGTTTTCGTCGCAGACGATCTGCGTCTCGGTGGTGTCGAAGTCCACCGCGCCGCGGCGCTCACGCGCCTTGAGCAGGCCGCGGTAGACGTCATGCAGATCGAGCAGGTGCGGCATCAGCGCGCTGCGTTTGGCCGCCTCCGGCCCGCGGCTGTTGGTCAGCGCCGCCGCCACCTCGGTGTAGGTCAGCCGCGCATGCGAGCAGATCACCCCCGGATAGAACTGGTAGGCGGTCACCTCGCCGACATCGCTGACCACCATGTCGCAGACCATGGTCAGACGGTCCACCTCGGGGTTCAGCGAGCACAGGCCGTTGGAGAGCTTCTCCGGCAGCATCGGGATCACCCGGCGCGGGAAATAGACGGAGGTGGCCCGCTCGTAGGCATCCCGATCCAGCGGCTCGCCCGGCTTCACGTAATGGGACACATCGGCGATGGCGACCAGCAGCCGCCAGCCCTTGACCGCCTTGGCGCCACGCCCGGTGGTGAAAGACTCGCAGTAGACGGCGTCGTCGAAGTCGCGCGCATCCTCGCCATCGATGGTCACGAAGGGCACGTCGCGCAGGTCGACCCGCTGCTTGAGGTCAACCGCCTTGAGCTTCTCGGGCAAGGCCGCGGCCTGCGACAGGGTCTCTGGCGAGAAACGGTGTGGCACCTCGTACTTGCGCACCGCGATCTCGATCTCCATGCCAGGGTCATCTATCTCCCCCAGCACCTCGCTGACCCGCCCCACGGGCTGCGAGTACATCGACGCCGGCTCCGTCAGCTCGACGGCCACCACCTGGCCGGTCGTCGCATTGGCAATGCCGTTCTTCGGAATCAGGATGTCCTGGCCGTAGCGCTTGTCTTCCGGGGCCACCAGCCAGACCCCGTTCTCGAACAGCAGCCGACCAATGATTGGCGCCTTGCGGCGCTCCAGGATGTCCAGCACGCGCCCTTCGGGCCGCCCCTTGCGGTCCAGCCGCAGGATGCGCACCCGCACCCGGTCGCGGTGCAACACGGCCCGCATCTCCTGCGGCGAGAGGTAGATGTCCCCCTCCCCATCGTCCCGACGGACAAAGCCGTGTCCAT
>JAYSCA010000121.1:0-6846 GCA_041915165.1 Ideonella sp. | reverse complement strand
GGCAGGAAGATGCCGATGACCCCCAGGCACAGCGCCACGCCCCCCGCGACCAGCCACAGCGCACGCTGCCAGCGCGGACGCGGGGGGGAAGAGGAAACCGACGGAACGTTCATGGGCGAGACGGCAGACTGGAGCGATTGAGGCAGCGCAAGTTTGACCCAGTTGCGGCGGCTTTGCACTGGTGGGCTTTCCTGGCCACGGCGACAATCAGCCCCTTTCTCACACCGACTGCCGCTGCCATGTCCGCACTTGCCTGGTCCGAAGAACTCGTGCTGCAGCATCCCCAGATGGATGCCACCCACCTGGAATTCGTCGAGCTGCTGAATGCCGCCGAGACCGCGCTGGCCGAGTCCGAGGCGGCCGGCCTCGCCGCCTGGGACGCCCTGGTGGAACACACCATCGGCCACTTTGGCCAGGAAGACCGCTGGATGCTGTCCACCGGTTTTGCCGAGGACAACTGCCACACCCGGCAGCACCAGCAGGTGCTGGCCATCATGCAGGAAGTGGCCCGGCTGGCCCGCGATCACCAGGACTTCGGCCCGCTGCAGCGCATCATCCCCGAACTGGCCGCCTGGTTCAGCATGCACGCCCAGTCGATGGACTCGTCGCTGGCGGTGCACCTGGAGGTGGCTGGCTTCGACCCGGTGACCGGCGCCTGCCGCACGCCCCAGCCCGAGGGGAATGCCCCGATCAGCGGCTGCGGCAGCGACCACTGCGCGCCCGACCACGCCCCGGCCGCCTGAGGTCCCACCAGGTCGGCTGCGCTACAGTGCGGCCGCCATGGTCGCCCTGCCGCCCCCCAGCTTTCCGCCCCCGGATGAGGAGGTTCGCCTCCCCTCGCTGGAGGCCTTGCGTGCCTTCGAGGCAGCCGCCCGGCTGGGCAGCTACGAGCGCGCGGCCGATGCCCTGCACGTCACCGCCAGCGCGGTGGGCAAGCGCATCAGCACGCTGGAAGACCAGCTGGGGCTGGCCCTGTTCCAGCGCGGCAGCAAACCGCTGCAGCTGAGCGCCAGCGGACGCGAATACCTGGCCGGCGTGCTGCCCGCCCTGGCCCAACTGGCCGCACTGCCCCTGCACCGGCGCAGCGCCCAGCGCGGCCAGGCGCGCCTGCGCCTGAGCGCCCCGCCGACGCTGGCGCGCGAGGTGCTGGTGCCGGCCCTGCCGGCCTTCACCGAGCAGCATCCGGACATCGAGCTGGAGCTGGTGCTGTCGGTCCCCTTTCTGGACCAGGGCGGCAGCGATGCCGATCTGGATGTGCGCCATGGCCAGGCGCTGCGCACCGACGATGTGCCGCTGATGCAGGACGTGCTGATCCCGCTGGCCAGCCCGGCGCTGTTGCCCCAGGGGCCGCTGCGCGAGGCAGCCGACCTGGCGGGCCTGCCGCTGCTGCGCAACCCGCTGGAGCCCTGGACCCCCTGGTTCCGGGCCGTGGGGCTGGACTGGCCGGAGCCCGAGCAAGGCCCCCGCCTGTTCGACCTGGGCATGCGGCTGGAAGCGGCCCTGTGCGGCCAGGGCGTGGTGCTGTCGCGCCCCAGCCTGGCCCGGGCCGCCCTGCGTGCCGGCCGGCTGCGGCCGGTGCTGGGGGCGGGGGCCACCCCCTGGCTGCCGGCGCAGGGCGCCTACTGGCTGCTGCCCCACGGCGACCAGCCCGTGCAGGCCGCAGGCGCCCGCTGGCTGCGCGAAGCCTGCGAGCGGGCCGCCGCCGATGGGCTGGCCCTGGTGGCCGGCGGCCACTGAGGCCCGGTTTTCCGGCTCGACCGGACGAAATTTCCGCTCACGGCCGCCCCCTGCGGTCTAGCATCCCGGCTCCCGCAGAAGAACCGAGACCGACCGATGAGCGTGATCACCCACATCGAAGACCTGCGCGTGCTGGCCCAGCGACGCGTGCCCCGCATGTTCTACGACTATGCCGACTCCGGCTCGTGGACCGAAGGCACCTACCGCGCCAACGAAAGCGACTTCCAGAAGATCAAGCTGCGCCAGCGCGTGCTGGTGGACATGGACCACCGCAGCACCGCCACCACCATGATCGGCCAGCAAGTGGCGATGCCGGTGGCCCTGGCCCCCACCGGCCTGACCGGCATGCAACATGCCGATGGCGAGATCCTGGCCGCCCGCGCGGCCGAGAAGTTCGGCGTGCCCTTCACCCTCTCGACCATGAGCATCTGCTCGATCGAGGACGTGGCCGCCCACACGACGAAGCCCTTCTGGTTCCAGCTCTACGTGATGAAGGACCGTGGCTTCATCGAAAGCCTGATCGAGCGGGCCAAGGCGGCCGGTTGCTCGGCCCTGGTGCTCACCGCCGACCTGCAGATCCTCGGCCAGCGCCACAAGGACCTCAAGAACGGCCTGTCGGCCCCGCCCAAGCCCACGCTGGCCAACCTGCTCAACCTGGCCACCAAGCCGCGCTGGTGCCTGGGCATGCTGGGCACGAAGCGCCGCCAGTTCGGCAACATCGTCGGCCACGTCAAGGGCGTCGAGAACATGGGCTCGCTGTCCGAATGGACGGCCAAGCAGTTCGACCCCTGCCTGTCCTGGGACGATGTGCAGTGGATCAAGAGCCGCTGGGGCGGCAAGCTGATCATCAAGGGCATCATGGACGTGGAAGACGCCAAGCTGGCCGCCGATTCCGGCGCCGATGCGCTGATCGTCTCCAACCACGGCGGTCGCCAGCTGGACGGTGCCCCGTCCAGCATCTCCGCCCTGCCCCCGATCGTCGACGCGGTGGCCGACCGCCTGGAGGTCTGGATGGACGGCGGCATCCGCTCCGGCCAGGACGTGATCAAGGCCTGGGCCCTGGGCGCACGCGGCACCATGATCGGCCGGCCTTTCCTCTACGGCCTGGGCGCGTTGGGCGAAGCCGGCGTGACCAAGGCGCTGGAGATCATCCACCGCGAGCTGGACCTGACCATGGCCTTCTGCGGCCACACCCAGCTCAGCCAGGTCGGCCAGGACATCCTGCTGCCCGGCACGCTGCCCGCCTGAACAGGCCCTTGGCCTCAGGCCCCGCTCAGAGGCTGCGCGCCGCGAAGGTGTCGCAGTCGCTGAGGCGGCCCTGGGCCAGCCCGCGCCGGAACCAGCTCACCCGCTGCTGGCTGCTGCCGTGGGTGAAGCGCTCGGGCACCACCCGGCCCTGGGCCGCCTGCTGCAGGGCGTCGTCGCCGATGTGCGAGGCGGCGTTGAGCGCCTCCTCCACATCCCCCTGCTCCAGCCAGTTCAGCTGGGCCTGGGCATGCTGGGCCCAGACACCGGCCAGGCAGTCGGCCTGCAGTTCCACCCGCACCGAGGCGGCGTTGACCTGCGTTTCGCTCTGGCGGGCCCGCAGCGCATCCACCTTGCCGGTGATGCCCAGCAGGTTCTGCACATGGTGGCCCACCTCGTGGGCGATCACATAGGCCTGGGCGAAATCACCGGGCGAGCCCAGCTGCTGGCGCAGCGTGTCGTAGAAGGCCAGGTCGATGTAGACCTTGCGGTCGCCCGGGCAGTAGAACGGCCCCATGGCCGACTCGCCGGTGCCGCAGGCGGTGGTCGTGGCACCGCGAAACAGCACCAGCGTGGGCTTCTCGTAGGTCTTGCCCGCCGCGGCGAACACCGCGGACCACACGTCCTCGGTGCTGGCCAGGATGGTGGTGACGAAACGGGCCTCCTCGTCGCTGGGCGCCCGGTGCGTGGCCGGCTGCGTGGCCACCTGTGCGCCCTGCGGCAGGCCGCCGCCGTTCAACAGACCCAGCAGGGTCAGGGGGTTCACGCCCAGGATCCAGCTGGCCAGCAACGCCAGCACGATGCCGCCCAGGCTCAGACCCCGCCCGCCAATGGGCAGCATGCCGCCGCCGCCCGACGCGCCGTCATCGCGGCGGTCTTCCACGTTGTCGCTTTCCCGGTTGCCTTGCCAGCGCATGGCGCCCTCCCCTGCAGATGGATTCGACAGGGATTGTCGGCGCTCCGGGCGGGGCCGGACAGTGTCAGTGCGGTGGGGCCAAGGGAACGGTCCGCAGCGCGTCGTCTTGCCGCACCGCCGCGCGGACAAAGTCACGCACCGCAGCCTCGGCCACCTCCTCACCGTGGCGCAGGCGCAGACTGCGCTCGCCCTCGCCGGGGTCTGGCGCCTCACCACGGGGGCTCAGGCGCCGCAGGTGCACACCGCTGCGGTGGGGCGAGATCGCCAAAATCGGCCGGCCGCCCTCGGGCGCCAGCACCAGGTTGCCCCACTTGATGGACATGCGCAGCCCGGGCTCGGCCTGCAGGGCCAGATCGCGCAGGCGCTCGGCCAGCGCGCGCTGGCTTTCCGGCAAAAAGTCCAGCCAGGCCTTCACCAAGGCCCTGGAGGGTCCAGGCCGCATGGGAAGGCCTTCAGCTCGCGGCGCCGGCCCGGGCCAGCAGCTCGCGCCGGTGATAGGCCTGGAACAACTCCAGCGCCAGCCGACGCAGGGGGTCGCGCGCGCTGGCATGCGCCGTGGCGATCCGCTCGTAGGCGTAGCGGCGGTCGTAGCACATGCGCGCCACCTGCACCGGTTGGTGCTCCAGCGCCATCAGGGACTTGAAGCGCAGCAGCGCCCCCATGTCGATGTCCGGCGACGGTGCTGGCCGGGCGCGGTGAGCCGCAGCTCGGGGCGCCGTCGGCCGGTGCGCCAGCACCTCGGCCAACCAGGCCGGGACGGCCGGTGATTCAACGGTGACGGAAGGGTCGCGGGGGGTCATGGGCGCTCCTGGCCTCCGGGGGATCCGGATGCCAGCGATGGTGCGCCCGCCGTCAAGCCCCCGAAGCCGGGATGAACTGCCCGAAAACTGGGCAGTTCGCGCCGCCTCAGGTCTTGGGCAGCGTCACGCCGTACTGACCCTGGTACTTGCCGCCACGGTCCTTGTAGCTGGTCTCGCAGACCTCATCGCTTTCGAAGAACAGCACCTGTGCGCAGCCCTCGCCGGCATAGATCTTGGCCGGCAGCGGGGTGGTGTTGCTGAACTCCAGCGTCACATAGCCTTCCCATTCGGGCTCGAAGGGGGTGACGTTGACGATGATGCCGCAGCGGGCATAGGTGCTCTTGCCCAGGCAGATGGTCAGCACATTGCGCGGGATGCGGAAGTACTCGACCGTGCGGGCCAGCGCGAAGCTGTTGGGCGGGATGATGCAGACATCGCCTTCCACGTCCACGAAGCTCTTCTCGTCGAAGTTCTTCGGGTCCACCACGGTGGAGTGGATGTTCGTGAACACCTTGAATTCCCGCGCGCAGCGGATGTCATAGCCATAGCTGGAGGTGCCATAGCTGACGATCTTCTGCCCGTCGGGGGAATGGCGGACCTGGCCGGGCTCGAACGGCTCGATCATGCCGTGCTGCTCCGCCATGCGGCGGATCCACTTGTCGCTCTTGATGCTCATCGGGTTTCCTCGGAAGGCCTCGATTCTAGAAGCGCGGCCCGGCCTGGGGCATGATCGACCCCACGCAACCGGAGACTGCCTTGGCCACGCTCTTTCGACCCGCTGACGCGCTGCTGGTGGATTACGCGCGTTACCACCGCGACCGCCGCAACATCGCGACCCACTGCGTGGGGATCCCGCTGATCGTGTTCGGCCTGGATGTGCTGTTGTCCCGGCCGGTGCTGGGCACCCTCTCGGTGGGCGGCGGGGTCTGGCACCTGCTGCCGGCCGGCCTGCTGTGGGGGCTGAGCACGCTGTGGTACCTGAGCCGCGGCCTGCCCGCCATCGGCCTGCTGGTGAGCCTGCTGCATGCGGCGATGGTGTGGCTGGCCGTGCCGCTGGCCCAGGGAAGCACCGCCGGCTGGCTGTCCTGGAGCCTGGGCGGCCTGGCCCTGGGCACGGTGTTCCAGGCCATGGGCCACTATTACGAGGGCCGGGCGCCGGCCTTCGTGGAAGACCTGGTCGCGCTGTTGGCGGGCCCGCTGTTCGTGGTGGTGGAACTGCTGTTCACCCTGGGCTGGCTGGCTGGCCTGCGTCAGCAGCTTGAACGCGAAGCCGGCCCGACCCAGGTGCGGGATCTGGCGGGTCCGGTCACATCGATGCCAGGGGCAGGCCGCCGGCATCCTCGTCCGCACCGAGCAGCTCGATGATGCGCGACAGGTCGGTCTCCAACCGGGCCAGCGTGGCGGCGTCCAGTTGTGCCAGTGCCACCGGCAGCACGCCGCTGAACGGCCCCGGTGTGTGCTCAAGCAGCTGAGCCCCGGGCGGCAGCAGCCGCAACTCGACGGCCCGGCGATCGCGTTCGGAGCGGGCGGTGGCCACCAGTCCCCGGTCCACCAGCGCCCGCACCAGGTTGCTGGCCGTCGATTGCCGGATGTCCAGCGCCCGGGCCAGGTCGTTCACCCCGATCCCCGGCCTGGCCTGGATCACGCTCAGGGCCCAGACCTGCGCCCCGCCGATCCCGACCTGCCGTTCAACCTGCTGGAAGTGGGTCTTCACGGCATTGAACACCTGGCGAAAACGCCGCAACACCCGGGCGGCCGGCTCGTCCAGCACGGTGGCGGCAGGCGAGTGCTGCGGCGCCTCGTCCGCCGAAACAGAGGTGCAAGGATTTACCATTTCAGAATGATAGGCTGTCTTTTTGCCGGGTTTGCTGCCCGCAGCAGGGGCTGAGATGCGCTGGTACCTGCGCCTGCTGGCCATCCTGCACCGGGAACTGGGTCAATTCGATCTGTGGTGGAGCCGGGCCGTCGTGCTCACCTACGCCGTGCTCACCGGGCTCAGCATCGTGCTGTTCGCCCGCACCACCGAATGGGCGCTGTCGCTGTTCTTCGACCTGCAGCACGCCCTCTGGTGGAGCCCGCTGCTGTGGACCCCGCTGTGCACCGCCGCCATCGTCTGGGTGACACGCCGCTGGGTGCCCGGCGCCGCCG
>JAYSCA010000120.1:0-6852 GCA_041915165.1 Ideonella sp. | reverse complement strand
AAGCTCTACCCGATCAGCTTCGAAGGCCAGTCCGACACGGCCACCTTCGACAACGCGCTCGAACTGCTGACGATGGCAGGCTACCCGCTGGCGCACGCGGCGATGATGATGATCCCGGAAGCCTGGGAGAACCATGAGCTGATGGACGAGCGCCGCCGCGCCTTCTACGAATACCACGCCTCGATGATGGAGCCCTGGGACGGCCCGGCCGCCATGGTCTTCACCGACGGCAAGCAGATCGGCGCCACGCTGGACCGCAACGGTCTGCGCCCGGCTCGCTACCTGGTGACCGACGACGATCTGGTGGTCATGGCCTCGGAATCGGGCGTGCTGCCCATCCCGCAGAACAAGATCGTCCAGAAGTGGCGTCTGCAGCCGGGCAAGATGTTCCTGATCGACCTGGAGCAGGGTCGCATCGTCAACGACGAAGAGCTGAAGACGCAGTTCGCCAGCGCCCGTCCGTACCGCCAGTGGATCGACAACGTCCGCGTGCGCCTGGACGATGTTGAGGCACCGGAAGGTGTCGTGCCGGCGACCTTCAAGGAGACGCTGCTGGACCGCCAGCAGGCCTTCGGCTACACGCAGGAAGACATCAAGTTCCTGCTGGCGCCGATGGCGACCAAGGGTGAGGAGGCCATCGGCTCGATGGGCAACGACAGCCCGTTGGCCGTGCTGTCGGACCGCAGCAAGCCGCTCTACAACTACTTCAAGCAGCTGTTCGCCCAGGTCACGAACCCGCCGATCGACCCGATCCGCGAGGCCATCGTGATGTCGCTCAACAGCTTCATCGGCCCGAAGCCGAACCTGCTGGACATCAACGCGGTCAATCCGCCGATGCGGCTGGAAGTGCACCAGCCCGTCCTGGACTTCCAGGACATGGCGCGCCTGCGCAGCATCGAGGCCCAGACCCACGGCAAGTTCAAGACCTACGAGGTCAACATCACCTACCCGCTGGCCTGGGGCAAGCGCGGGGTGGAGGCCAAGCTGGCCTCGCTGTGCGCCGAGGCCGTGGATGCCATCCAGAGCGGCCACAACATCCTGATCATCTCCGACAAGGGGATGGACCGCGACAACATCGCGATCCCGGCCCTGCTGGCGCTGTCGGCCATCCACCATCACCTGGTGCGCGCGGGCCTGCGGACCTCGGCCGGCCTGGTGGTCGAGACCGGTTCGGCCCGTGAAGTGCACCACTTCGCCGTGCTGGCCGGCTACGGTGCCGAGGCCGTCCACCCCTACCTGGCGCTGGAAACCCTGACGGCGATGCACGCCGAGCTGCCGGGGGATCTGTCGGCCGAGAAGGCGATCTACAACTACATCAAGGCCATCGGCAAGGGTCTCTCGAAGATCATGTCGAAGATGGGCGTGTCGACCTACATGTCGTACTGCGGCGCCCAGCTGTTCGAGGCCATCGGCCTGTCCAAGGACCTGGTGCAGAAGTACTTCCGCGGCACGGCCACTCAGGTCGAAGGCATCGGCGTGTTCGAGGTGGCCGAAGAGGCCCTGCGCAACCACCGCGCGGCCTTCGGTGCTGACCCGGTGCTGGCCGGCATGCTGGACGCCGGCGGCGAATACGCCTGGCGCGCCCGTGGCGAAGAGCACATGTGGACGCCGGACGCGATTGCCAAGCTGCAGCACAGCACGCGCTCGGGCAAGTTCGACACCTACAAGGAATACGCACAGATCATCAACGACCAGAGCAAGCGTCATCTGACGCTGCGCGGTCTGTTCGAGTTCAAGTTCGACCCGGCCAAGGCCATTCCGGTGGACGAGGTCGAGCCGGCCTCCGAGATCGTCAAGCGTTTCGCCACCGGCGCGATGTCGCTGGGCTCCATCTCGACCGAGGCGCACAGCACGCTGGCGCTGGCGATGAACCGCATCGGCGGCAAGTCCAACACCGGTGAGGGCGGCGAGGACCCGGCCCGTTACCGCAACGAGCTCAAGGGCATCCCCATCACCGCCGGCACCAAGGTGTCGGACGTGATCGGCGCGAAGGTCATCGAGGCCGACTACGAGATGAAGGCCGGCGACAGCCTGCGCTCGAAGATCAAGCAGGTCGCCTCGGGCCGTTTCGGCGTGACGACCGAGTACCTGGTCTCGGCCGATCAGATCCAGATCAAGATGGCCCAAGGCGCCAAGCCGGGCGAAGGCGGCCAGCTGCCGGGCGGCAAGGTGTCCGAGTACATCGGCCGTCTGCGCCACTCGGTGCCGGGCGTGGGTCTGATCTCGCCGCCGCCGCACCACGACATCTACTCGATCGAGGATCTGGCCCAGCTGATCCACGATCTGAAGAACGTGAACCCCAAGTCCAGCATCAGCGTGAAGCTGGTGTCCGAGGTGGGGGTGGGCACGATCGCGGCGGGCGTGGCCAAGTGCAAGTCCGACCACATCGTGATCGCGGGCCACGATGGTGGCACCGGCGCTTCGCCGTGGAGCTCGATCAAGCACGCGGGCACGCCCTGGGAACTGGGGCTGGCCGAAACTCAGCAGACCCTGGTGCTCAACCGTCTGCGCGGCCGCGTGCGGGTGCAGGCCGACGGTCAGATGAAGACCGGCCGCGACGTGGTCATCGGCGCCCTGCTGGGTGCGGACGAGTTCGGCTTCGCCACCGCGCCGCTGGTGGTCGAAGGTTGCATCATGATGCGCAAGTGCCACCTGAACACCTGCCCGGTGGGCGTGGCGACGCAGGATCCGGTGCTGCGCCAGAAGTTCTCGGGCAAGCCCGAGCACGTGGTGAACTACTTCTTCTTCGTTGCCGAGGAAGCGCGCCAGATCATGGCCCAGCTGGGCATCCGCAAGTTCGACGACCTGATCGGTCGTGCCGACCTGCTGGACACCAAGAAGGCCATCAGCCACTGGAAGGCCAAGGGCCTGGACTTCAGCAAGGTGTTCCACCTGCCCGAGGTGCCGGCCGAGGTGCCGCGCTTCCACGTCGAGTCGCAGGAGCATGGCCTGGAGAAGTCGCTGGATGTGCGGCTGATCGAGAAGAGCCGTGCGGCCATCGAAAAGGGCGAGAAGGTCCAGTTCATGGACGACGCCCGCAACGTCAACCGCTCGGTGGGCGCCATGCTGTCGGGCGAGCTGATCCGTCACCGCCCGGATGGTCTGCCGGACCACACGCTGTTCATCCAGCTGGAAGGCACCGGCGGTCAGAGCTTCGGCGCCTTCCTGGCGCCGGGCATCACGATGTACCTGATCGGCGAGGCCAACGACTACACCGGCAAGGGCCTGTCGGGGGGCCGCATCGTCGTGCGGCCGTCGATCGAGTTCCGCGGTGATGCCGCCAAGAACATCATCGTCGGCAACACGGCGCTGTTCGGTGCCACCACGGGTGAGGCCTTCTTCCGGGGCGTGGCCGGCGAGCGTTTCGCCGTGCGCATGTCCGGCGCCTCGGCGGTGGTGGAAGGCACGGGCGACCATGGCTGCGAATACATGACCGGTGGCACGGTGGTGGTGCTGGGCAAGACGGGCCGCAACTTCGCGGCGGGCATGTCCGGCGGTGTGGCCTACGTCTACGACGAGGACGGCCTGTTCGCCAAGCGCTGCAACACGGCCCAGGTGGCCCTGGAGAAGGTGCTGCCGACCGCCGAGCAGGAGACCAGCGTGGATCCGGCCATCTGGCACCGTGGCGCTACCGACGAGGCCCTGCTCAAGAAGCTGGTCGAGGATCACCACAAGTGGACCGGCTCGCTGCGGGCCCGCGACATCCTGGACCACTGGGCCGAGTCGCGCGCCAAGTTCGTGAAGGTCTTCCCGAACGAATACAAGCGGGCGCTGGGCGAGCTGCATGCCGCCAAGGAGGCGGGCGACATCGTGGCCAAGGCCAAGGGCGACAAGAAGTCCGCCAAGACCGCTGCGGCCAAGTAATCCCCCGGGAACGCGAGGAATCACATCATGGGAAAAGTCACTGGCTTCCTGGAATTTGAGCGCCTGAACGAGGGCTATCAGCCGGTTGAGAAGCGCCTGAAGAACTACAAGGAATTCGTGATCGGCCTGAACGCCGACGAAGCCAAGGTCCAGGGCGCACGCTGCATGGACTGTGGCACGCCGTTCTGCAACAACGGTTGCCCGGTCAACAACATCATTCCGGACTTCAACGACCTGGTGTACCGGGGCGAGTGGGCGCAGGCGATCCAGGTGCTGCACAGCACCAACAACTTCCCCGAGTTCACCGGCCGCATCTGCCCGGCGCCTTGCGAGGCCGCCTGCACGCTGAACATCAACAACGACGCGGTGGGCATCAAGTCGATCGAGCACGCCATCATCGACCGGGCCTGGGAAGAGGGCTGGGTGAAGCCGCAGCCGGCCGCCGTGAAGACCGGCAAGAAGGTGGCGGTCATTGGCAGCGGCCCGGCCGGCCTGGCGGCCGCCCAGCAGCTGGCCCGTGCCGGCCATGCCGTCACCGTGTTCGAGAAGAACGACCGCGTTGGTGGCCTGCTGCGCTATGGCATCCCTGACTTCAAGCTGGACAAGGCGCACATCGACCGCCGCGTGACCCAGATGGAGGCCGAGGGCGTGGTGTTCCGCACCAGCACCCTGGTGGGCGAGATGCCCGAAGGCTCCAAGGTGACCAACTGGGCCACCGAAACCGTCAGCGCCGATCAGCTCAAGGCTGAGTTCGACGCCGTGCTGCTGTGCGGTGGCTCCGAGCAGAGCCGCGACCTGCCGGTGCCCGGGCGCGACCTGGACGGCGTGCACTTCGCGATGGAGTTCCTGCCGCAGCAGAACAAGGTCAACGCGGGTGACAAGCTCAAGGGCCAGCTGCGCGCGGATGGCAAGCACGTCATCGTGATTGGCGGTGGCGACACCGGCAGCGACTGTGTGGGGACCAGCAACCGCCATGGTGCAGCCAGTGTGACCCAGTTCGAGCTGATGCCGATGCCGCCGGAGCATGAGAACAAGCCGCTGGTCTGGCCGTACTGGCCGATCAAGCTGCGCACCAGTTCCAGCCACGATGAAGGCTGCACCCGCGAGTTCGCGATCGCGACCAAGGAATTCATCGGCAGCAAGGGCAAGGTCACCGGGCTGAAGACCGTCCACGTCGAGTGGAAGGACGGCAAGATGGTCGAGGTCCCGGGTTCCGAGAAGGAATACAAGGCCGACCTGGTGCTGCTGGCCATGGGCTTCGTCTCGCCGGTGGCGTCCATCCTGAGTGCCTTTGGCGTGGACAAGGATGCCCGCGGCAATGCGAAGGCCACGACCGAGGCGGCGGGTGGCTACCACACCACGGTGGCCAAGGTGTTTGCCGCCGGGGACATGCGCCGGGGTCAGTCCCTGGTGGTCTGGGCGATCCGGGAAGGCCGTCAGGCCGCCCGCGCCGTGGACGAGTACCTGATGGGCAGCACCGTGCTGCCGCGCTGAACGCGGGGCGGGTGGAGCCGGCTCGCCCGGTCTGCGCCGCCAGGAGACCCCATCGACCGTCGGTTGGTGGGGTCTTTTTACTTGGCGGCCCGCCTCGGGCTGCGGATGGCACCGAGTTTGGGCAACTCTGCAGGCGGTCGTGCAGATGTCCTGGCCCACCAGCGGTGAAACCTAGCCGCCGCAAGCGGACCTTGCGAATCTGGTATCCTACGGATTGCCCCGGATGTGTGCATCCCCGCTGCGTTGCGACGCAGTGACGTTTCTTCCATGTTCAACTCTCGGCCATTGACTTGGCCCGATGGCTTTTGTCCGACCCTTTGATCGCGTTTGACCACGTCTCGTTTGGCTACGACGGCAGCCGGACCATTCTGAATGACGTGTCCCTGGCCTTTCAGCGCGGCCAGGTGACGGCCATTCTGGGTGGCTCGGGCTGCGGCAAGACCACGCTGTTGCGCCTGATCGGTGGCATGTACGGGGTGCAGAAGGGGGAAGTGCGTTTCGGTGGCGAGGTGATCCGGGCCGACGATCGGGCCCAGCTGTACCGCCTGCGTCGGCGCATGGGGCTGCTGTTCCAGTTCGGCGCCCTGTTCACCGACCTGAACGTGTTCGACAACGTCGCCTTTCCCTTGCGCGAGCACACCGATCTGGACGAGGCCATGATCCGCGACATCGTGCTGATGAAGCTGCAGGCGGTGGGCCTGCGCGGCGCGGCGGCGCTGCGCATCAATGAGATTTCGGGGGGCATGGCGCGGCGCATCGCGCTGGCGCGCACCATCGCGCTGGACCCGGAAGTGATCATGTACGACGAACCCTTCACCGGGCTGGACCCGATTTCGATGGGGGTCACCGCCAACCTGGTGCGCCGGCTCAACGACGCGACCGGGGCGACCACGCTGCTGGTGTCCCACGATGTGCAGGAGAGCTTCGCGATTGCCGACTATGCCTATCTGCTGTCTTCGCAGGGGCGGGTCGTGGCCCATGGCACACCGGCCGAGCTGATGGCCTCGGAAGACGCGGAAGTGCGCCAGTTCATCCGCGGTGAGCCCGATGGCCCGGTGCGGTTCCATTACCCGGCCCCGCCGCTGGCCGAGGATCTGGGGTTGAAGGCATGACCGAGTTGCTGCGGCGCATTGGTGCCTCGACGCTGGCCTGGGTGAGCTCGCTCGGCCAGGCGGCCTATTTCTTTCTGGATCTGCTGCGTCATTCGCCGGCGGCCCTGCGTCGCTTCGGGCTGGTGGTCGCCCAGATCTACGCCATCGGCTACCGGTCGCTGGCCATCATCTGCGCCTCCGGCCTGGCGGTGGGCTTTGTGCTGGCCCTGCAGCTCTATTACGTGTTGAGCACCTACGGCTCCGCCAGTTCGCTGGGCCTGGTGATCAACTTGGCGCTGGTGCGCGAACTGGGGCCGGTGGTGGCGGCATTGTTGTTTGCTGGGCGGGCTGGCACGTCGCTGACCGCCGAGATTGGGCTGATGAAGGCAGGCGAACAACTGTC
>JAYSCA010000119.1:0-6870 GCA_041915165.1 Ideonella sp. | reverse complement strand
CGGCACGTAGTCCTTGAACGACTTCGGCGCTGCAGCGGGCTCGCCGGACAGCTCGGCCCGCAAGTCGCGCAGGCTGCCCACGCCATGGCGCTGCAGGCAGCGATCCAGGCCCGAGCGAGACACCGCCGGGTTGATGAACTCCCGGGTGACCACCAGCAGGTCGTCCAGCGGCAACAGGAGCATGCGGCGCAACTCGACGACGATGGCTTCCTGCCCAGCCGTCAGCGTGGTGCTCAGCTTGTGCGGCCGGTGCGACAGGTCTTCGGTCGCTTCACGCTTTTTCCACTTGCGCGCCGTCGCCACAGTGATGTTGTAGCGCTCGGCCAGTTCGCTCAGCGGGCAGGCCGATGCCTTGATCTCGGCACGCGTGCGCGGCGTGGTCCTGGCCTGCGGATGGATCCGGCTCATGCTGTTGCCTCCCGTTGGAGCGATTCGATCAGTCCTCGCAGCACGTCCCGGGCTTTGAACAGTGGCCAGCTGCGAGCAGGGACATGATCACATGGGTCCAACAACTACCCTCGGGCCAACTGACACCTGCAAGGAACTGGAATGGACATCGATTTTTCGGGGCTGACGGCCTACCAGCGCTACAAGCTGATGGCCAGCTTGATCGTCCCTCGCCCGATCGCCTGGGTCACCACGCTGGGGCCGCAGGGCGTGGTCAATGCCGCGCCGTTCTCGATGTTCAACATGATCGGTGAGGACCCGCCGATCCTGATGCTGTCGGTCAACCGCCTGCAGGACGGTCGGCTGAAGGACACGGCGGCGAACATCCTGGCCCACGGCGAGTTCGTGGTGCACCTGTGTGACGAGCCCCTGGCCGAGCAGATGCACGCCTGCGGCGAGAGCCTGCCGCCGGAGGTGAGCGAGCTGGAGCGCTTCGGGCTGGCGACCGCGCCGTCCCAGTCAGTGCGGTCGCCACGCATTGCGCTGGCGCCGGTGGCCTTCGAATGCACCCTGCACGAGACGATGGAAACCGACAGCCGCTATGTGTTCATCGGCCGGGTGCGCTGGCTGCATGTGCGTGACGGGTTGGTGGACACCGACACCTGGCGGGTGCGGCTGCAGAATTACCACCCGGTGGGGCGGTTCGGCGCCAGCTTCTATGTCAAGACGAACGAGCGTTTCGTGATCGGCGCGCCGGGGGACACGGCGCCCACCCGCACCGCCATCGACGAACTGTGAGCCTGGCCCGGTCCGCGGGTGGAATTAGAAGGCGCACTTCTTGCTTACAATTTTCATCAGCCAGGCTGCTTGCCCCAAATGGGTGAGCACCGCTGGGCCAGAAATCCTCAATCGGAGCGCGGAGGAGACAGATTCCGTTTTGTTCGATTCGAGGTTGTCATGCCATTGCTGAAGTTCAACATCATCCGCGGCCGTTCCGGTCAAGAGATCGACACGCTCCTGGACGCCGCCCACGAGGCCATGCTCGAGGCCTTCAAGGTGCCCGAACGCGACCGCTACCAGATCGTGCTGGAGCACGACGCCCACATGCTGCGCGCCCTGGACACGGGCCTGGGCATCCCCCGCAGCGAGAAATTCGTGCTGCTGGAGGTGGTCTCCCGCCCCCGTTCCAAGGAAGCCAAGCAGGCCTTCTACAAGCTGATGGCGCAGACGCTGGAAAGCCGCTGCGGCATTTCGCCCAACGACCTGATGGTCAGCTTTGTGATCAACAGTGACGAGGACTGGTCCTTCGGCGGTGGCCGTGCCCAGTTCCTGACCGGCGAGCTCTGAAGCCCGCTTGGCCACTGCCGCGGCTGTCATGTGACAGCCCTAAGCGGCAGTTGGCCGGACGGCGTTGATCTGACGCAAATCGCGCCCTGCGGGCCTCTCGCCGAGGCTTGCAACAGCACCGGGTTGGTGCCGTTTCATCCCCCATTGGGACCAGGGCACTCCCGCCACACTGGGAGGCTGCGACACACGTGCTGCCCGTGTTCTGGGCGCCGCGGAGGTGTCGTGCCTGGAACCCAATGGGGAGTGCTTGATGATCGACAGACTGTCATTCCGACAAAAGATATTCGTGCTGGTGGGCGCCGCGGTGGTGGCGGTGTTTGCGCTGGCGGTTGAATCGCTGATCCAGGTCTCGCGCCTGACAGAGGCGGCGCACCGGGGCAATCTGGTGTCGGCGGTGGAATCCGCCTACGGGCTGGCCGAAGGTTTCCGTCAGCAGGCGCTGGCCGGCAAGATGACCGAGGCCCAGGCTCAGACGGCGGCGAAGGAGGCTCTGCGCCATATCCGCTATGGCGACGGGATGAAGGAATACATCTACGTCTGGAGCACCGAGGGGCGCAGTGTGATGCACGCGGTCAACCCGGCCTGGGAAGGGCAGGTCAAGCTGGGGCAGATCAAGGATGCCCGCGGTGGTGACGTGATCCAGGAGATGATCGATGCGATGGCCGCCAGCCGAGATGGCCGTGCCGAGCTGGACACGGATTTCGTGCGCCCGGGGGAAACGCAGCCCGTGCCCAAGAAGCTCTACCTGATGAAGGTGCAGGGCTGGAACTGGCTGGTGGGCTCGGGGGTGTACACGGACGACGTGCATTCGGCCGTGCTGGGCGAGCAGTTGCGCACCGGCGCCAAGGTGACGGTGGTGCTGGTGCTGTTGGTGGCCCTGGGCGGCCTGATCAGCCGTGGCGTGCTGCGGCAGATTGGTGGAGACCCGGCCGAGGCGTCGCGGGTGATGGACGAGGTGGCACGCGGCAATCTGGCGGTGCGACTGCCGCAGACAGCTCCGGGCAGCATGCTGGGCCGTCTGGTGTCGATGGTCACGTCCTTGCGTGAAACCGTGACCCAGGTGCGTCAGTCGGTGGACAGCATCTCGGTGGCCGCGCGGGAGATCGCCACGGGCAACACCGACCTGAGTGCGCGCACCGAGCAGACGGCGTCCAACCTGCAGGAAACAGCCAGTTCCATGGAGCAGCTGACCAGCACCGTGCGCCAGAGCGCCGATGCCGCCCGCACCGCCAACCAGCTGGCCTCGTCGGCCGCGGGCGTGGCCGAGCAAGGGGGCCGGGTGGTGTCGGACGTGGTGCACACGATGAACGACATCAACCACGCCAGCCAGAAGATCGCCGACATCACCGGGGTGATCGACGGCATTGCCTTCCAGACCAACATCCTGGCGTTGAACGCGGCGGTGGAAGCGGCCCGGGCCGGTGAACAGGGCCGCGGCTTTGCGGTGGTGGCCGGCGAGGTGCGCTCGCTGGCCCAGCGCAGCGCCGAGGCCGCCAAGGAGATCAAGACCCTGATCGGCGCCAGCGTCGAGAGGGTCGAAACCGGAGCCCGCCTGGTGGGGCAGGCCGGGGACACCATGGGGGACATCGTGTCCTCCGTGCGCCGGGTAACCGATGTGGTGGGCGAGATCACCGCTGCCACCGCGGAGCAGAGCCAGGGCATCGGCGAGGTCAATCAGGCCGTCACCAACCTCGACCAGATGACGCAGCAGAACGCCGCGCTGGTCGAGCAATCGGCGGCCGCGGCCGAGAGCCTGCGCGAGCAGGCCCAGCGCCTGGCCTCGGTGGTGGCCCACTTCCGGCTGGAGGATGGCGCCGCAGGGGGCGCGGCTGCTCAGTTCGCCGCCGGTTCGTCGGCCAGCGCCCAGGCCACGTCCAGCAGCACCTGAGCGCCCTGGGTCAGCTCGCGCGGGGCGGTGTACTCGCGCGGGTTGTGGCTCAGTCCGCCCGCACTGGGCACGAAGATCATCGCCGTGGGCGCGATGCGGGCCAGCATCTGCGCATCGTGGCCAGCGCCCGAATGCAGCCGCCGACACGGCAGGCCGCGGGTGCGAGCGGCCGTCTCCACCTGGCGCACGATCCGCTCGTCGAACGGCACCGGCTCGAAGCGCGCCAGCCGCCGGCTGCTGATCTGCAGGCCCTCGGCCTCGGCCAGCTCGGCCAAGCGCACCGCCAGCTGCGTCTCGGCCTGCTGCAGGCGGGCCTCGTCGGTGTGGCGCAGGTCGATGGTCAGGGTGGCCGTGCCGGGGATCACGTTGATCAGGTTGGGGCGCAGGCTCAATGCGCCCACCGTGGCCACCAGGCCCGGGCCCAGGCGCTGCGTCAGCTCGCGCAGGAACACGGCGATGGCCGCGGCCGCATAGCCCGCGTCATGGCGCAGGTGCATCGGCGTGGTGCCCGCGTGGTTCGATTGGCCGCGCAGCGTCACCTCCTGCCAGGAGATGCCCTGCACGCCCTGCACCGCGCCGATCGTCAGCCCCTCGGCCTCCAGCACCGGGCCTTGCTCGATGTGCAGCTCCAGGAAGGCGTGGGGCCGGATGCTGCCGCAGGGCAGCGGGCCGGCATAGCCGATGCGCTGCAGTTCGTCGCCCAGGCGGGCGCCGTCGATGGCCACGGTGTCCAGCGCCTGCTGCAGCGGCAGGCCGCCCGCATGCACCAGGGAACCCATCATGTCCGGCTGGAAGCGCGCGCCTTCCTCGTTGGTGAAGGCGGCCAGCACCAGCGGCCGCTCGGTCTGCACACCGTGGGCGTCCAGCCAGCGCAACACCTCCAGCCCGGCCAGCACGCCGTAGTTGCCGTCGTAGCGGCCGCCGGTGGCCACGGTGTCGATGTGCGAACCCAGCATCACCGGGGCGGCCTTGGGCTGGCGGCCCGGCCGGGTGCCGAACAGGTTGCCGATCTGGTCCACCTGCACACTCAGCCCCTGGGCCTTCATCCAGGCCACCAGGGTGTCGCGGCCGGCCCGGTCGGCATCGGTCAGGGCCAGACGGCAGACGCCGCCCTCGGGCGTGGCGCCCAGCGCGGCATGCGCTTCCAGCCGGTCCGTCAGGCTGGTTTCGTCCGGGCCGTGGCGCTGCAGCCATTGGGTCTGGGCCGTGCGCACCGCGTCGGCCGACAGGCCGGTCAGGGTGCGGTAGAGCGTGGGGGCGGTGGCGCCTTCGGTGCTGAAGACCAGTACCCGGCTGTGCGCGTCCAGGCCCAGGGCCTGGGCCTGCGCCGGATGGGCCTGCAAGGCGAGCAGTGCCGCCAGGCCCGCCGCGCCGGATTCGCCCGAGAGCACCGGCACGTCGCCTTCCTTGGCATGGGCCAGCCGCACCATCGCGGATTGGGCCAGCGCATCGTCCACGGTCATGAACAGGTCCACGGCCGGCTGCAGGAAGCGCCAGGCCAGCGGCGAGGGCTCCCCACAGGCCAGCCCGGCCATCAATGAATCGACACTGCCGCTGGCGACGGCCGGCTGCCCGGCGCGGGCGCTTTGCAGCAGGCAGTCGGCCTGCTCGGGCTCGACCACGATGAAGCGCGGACGGGCCGCGCCATAGCGCTCCCACAGCGCGCTGACCACGCCGGCGGCCATGCCGCCCACGCCACCCTGCAGCACCACATGGGTCCAGGGGCAGGGCCCGTCGGCGGGCGCCAGGTCCAGCAGCTCGTCGGCCAGGATGGCGTAGCCCTGCATCACGTCGCGCGGTACCGCCTCGTAGCCGGGGTAGGAGGTGTCGGACACCACGTCCCAGCCGTTCGCGCGGGCCAGCCGCTCGGCCTCTCGCACGGATTCGTCGTAGTTGCCCGCAATGCGCACGATCTCCGCGCCATAGGCGGCGATTGCCTGCTCCCGCTCCTGACTGACCTGGGCGTGCAGCACGATCACGCAGCGGCAGCCCAGGCTTTGCGCGGCGGCCGCCAGGGCCCGGCCGTGGTTGCCATCGGTGGCGCTGATGACGGTGAAGTCGCGCAGCGCCCCGGCGTGCCGGCCGCCCAGCAGGTCGGCGGCGCTGAAGCCGGCCTCGGGCCAGCGGCGCTGCACCAGGCGCAGCAGCGCGAACGGCGCGCCCAGGGTCTTGAAGCTGGCCAGCGGCGAGCGGCAGGATTCGTCCTTGAGCGTGAGCTGGCCCAGGCCCAGTGCCGCCGCCAGCCGGGGCAGGCGCCAGGCGGGGGTGGGCTGCGGGGCCATCAGCGGCCAGTGCGCCAGATCGGCACGGGCCTGGTGGGCGGCGGACAGGTTCAGGACCTCGGCCAAGGCCGGGTCGTAGGGGCGGCGGGTGGCCGCGGGGTTGGCGAAGAACATCGGCAGCGGAAGCGGCGAAGGGTCAGTGGGCGGCGCGCGGCAGCTGCTGGCGCACCAGTTCGGCGAAGTAGCGCGCGCCCACGGGCAGCAGCGCGTCGTTGAAGTCGTAGCCGGCGTTGTGCAGCGGCAGGGCGCCGGGCTGATCGCCCGCGCCGTTGCCCAGGAAGACGAAGGCGCCGGGCACCCGTTGCAGGAAGGCGCCGAAGTCCTCGGAGATCATCAGCGGTGGGTAATCTGCCTGCACCTGGGCGGGGCCGACCACGGCCCGCGCGGCCGCCACGGCGGCTTCGGTGCAGGCCGGCCAGTTCACGGTGGGAGCGAACTCGTGGGTGTAGGTCACCTCGACCTGCGCGCCATGGGCCGTGCCGACGCCGGTGGCGATGGCGCGGATGCGCTGTTCCAGCAGGGCCTGCACCGCCGGCGTGTAGCTGCGCGTGTCGCCGCGGATCACGACCTGGCCGGGCAGCGCGTTGCGCAGGCCATCGGTCTGGAATTCGGTGCAGGACAGCACGGCGGATTCGCCCGGGTCGACCGCCCGCGCCACCACGGTTTGCAGCGCCAGCACGATCTCGGCGCCGATCACCAGCGGGTCCACCGCCATGTGGGGCCGGGCGGCGTGGCCGCCACGGCCGGTGATGCGGATCTCGAAGTTGTCCTCGGCCGCCATCATCGGCCCCGGCCGGGTGGCGATGTGGCCGGCGGGCAGGCCGGGCAGGTTGTGCAGCCCGTAGAGCGCGTCCACCGGAAAGCGCTCGAACAGGCCGTCGGCCATCATCGCGGCGGCGCCGCGGCCGTGTTCCTCGGCCGGTTGGAAGATGAAGCGCACCGTGCCGTCGAAGTCGCGCTGCTCGC
>JAYSCA010000118.1:0-6970 GCA_041915165.1 Ideonella sp. | reverse complement strand
CCCGCACCCCCCCCGCCCGCCGCCAGGGCGCGCACGGCAAGGCCGATGTCTTTCTGCTGGGCATGATCACCGCGGTGATCGTGGCCAGCCTGGCGCCCCAGATCGGCCGCAGCGGCGGCTGGCTGCACCTGGACCAGGCCTCCGACATCGGCATCTTCCTGATCTTCTTCCTGCACGGCATGGGCCTCTCGACCGAGAGCCTGCTCAAGGGCGCCAGCCGCTGGCGCCTGCACCTGCTGGTGCAGCTGTGCACCTACGCCCTGTTCCCGCTGTGGTGGTGGGCGCTGGACACGGCCTTCGGCCAATGGGTGCCGCCCGATCTGCGGCTGGGCTTCTTCTACCTGGCGGTGCTGCCGTCCACAGTGTCGTCGTCGGTGGCGATGACCGCGCTGGCCAAGGGCGACGTGGCCGCCGCCGTGCTCAACGCCAGCCTGTCCACCCTGCTGGGCGTGGTGCTCACCCCGCTGCTGGCCAGCCTGATGTTCCACACCGGCGTGGACGGTGGCGCCATGCCGCTGGGCGAGACGATGCTGAAGGTGGCCCGCATGCTGCTGCTGCCCTTCGTGCTGGGCCAGGTGGCGCGCCGCTTCGTGGGCGAGTGGTTCAAGCGCATCAAGCCGGTCACGCAGCTGGTGGACCGCGGCGTGATCCTGATGCTGGTGTGGTGCTCGTTCAGCGACGCGGTGGCCGACGGCCTGTGGACCCGCCACGGTGCCAGCCTGCTGCTGCTGGTCTTCGTCGGCGTCGCGCTGTTCCTGTTCCCGATGCTGGCCTTCACCCGCTGGCTGGCGCGCCGCCTGGGCTTCCGGGTGGAAGACGAGATCGTCGCCGTCTTCTGCGGCAGCAAGAAGACGCTGGCCTCCGGCGTGCCGATGGCGCGGCTGCTGTTCGCCGGCAACCCGGTGCTGGGCACGGTGGTGTTGCCCATCATGTTCTACCACCAGCTGCAGCTCTTCGTCTGCGCCATCCTGGCCCGGCGCTACGCCGCCCGGGCCGAGCTTCAGACCGCCGGCGTGGCCCCCAAAGCCGCCAGCTGACGCCGCAGCTCGGCGTTCTCGGCCTCCAGCGCGGCCACGCGCTGGCGCAGGCCGTCCAGCGTCTCGCCGCCGTCCGCCGGGGCGCTGCCCTCGCCGGCCTCGTCGGTCGCCTTGGGCTTGCGCTTGGCTTCGCGCACCCGCTTGGCGGCCTGCTTGAGCTCATCGGCGCCGGCCTGCGCAGCGGCGGCCTGTTCCTCGGCCGGCAGCGTGGCCACCGCGGCCGCCGCGTTGATGGACAGCGTGCCTGCCCGCACCGCAGCCACCACCTCGGGCGCCGCCTGGTGCTGGATCTTCTCGATCATCTGCACCTGTGCGCTGGACAGGCGGGCCGCCTTGGCCACCGCTTCGCGGCTGTCCAGCGGCTTGGGCTCGGCGGCGGGCACTGCGGCCCCAGTCGGCTCGGCCGGCGGCGTGCCCTCGCCATCCCAAGGGGGCGTGGCCGCCTCGCCTTGCGCCGGGGCAGCGGCCTCCACCGCCACCGGGGCCGCGTCGGCCAGCGCCGCCATGCGGGCGCTGCGGCGGGTTTCCAGCAGCTCGCGCTTGCGCAGGGCCAGCACCCCGCGCTGGTAGTTGGACACGCTGCGCCGCCCCAGCTGCTGGTCGATCATCCACAGCTGCACGTCCTCCAGCGTCTTCAGGCGCGGGTTCTGCACCGTGCGGAACGGGATGCCGTGCTTGGTGCACAGGCGGTAGCGGTTGTGCCCGTCCACCAGCACATCGCCCCACAGCACCAGCGCCTCGCGGCAGCCCTCGGCCAACAGGCTCTGTTCCAGCGCCTCTTCTTCTTCCGGCCGCAGTGGGTCGATGTAGGCCTGCAGGCCTTCGTGGATGACGATGTCCATGGGTGCACCCGGCGAGCGGGTCGCCAACAAAAGGGGCCGAAATTTTAGGCCCTGCTGGTCAGGCGGGGCGCCTCGGTGGCTGGCCGCACAGACCGGCCAGGTGCTGTGCGGCCCCCAAGCCGCCAGCGCCCCGCACGCCAAGGAAGTGGTGGTGGAACAGTGGGGCAGCGACATGCAGCGCCTGTTCAAACAAGCCGGCCTGCCCCGCCGCACGCTGGACGACAGCGCCTGCCGCCACGGCGCCAGCTCAGCCGGCAGCACCCTCGGCCCAGTGCCCGACGCCACCGGCGCCGACGCCCCCACCATCACCTCACCCCTGCGCGCCGTGCGCTACCTGCTCAACCCCCGCAAGCCCCAGCCCCTGCTGCTGCGCGCCGACGCCGCGGCCGGCGTCAAAACCCTGTACTGGTTTGCCAACGACAGCCTGCTGGGCCGCACCGCCCCCGGCGAAAGCCTGCCCTGGCTCCCCCCCCCAACCCGGCGACTACAGCCTGCGGGTGGTGGATGAGGTGGGGCGGGTGGATGTGAGGGGGGTGAGGGTGGAGGGTCTGGAGTAGGGCGAGTGGGGGGCCAAGAGGTGATGACGGACTGCCGAATGGATGTACAGGCACGTCTCAAGTGATAGGAGCCTGCTTTCAACCCGCCCTTTGCGGCACTACCCTCTACAGAATTGGCTCGTTAGGTTGCGATAGAACTGCACGTACGCCACTTCAGTATCGCCCCACCATCGACTGACCCGCTTCGATTCCAGCGCCACGATGGCGTCGGTGCCAACACTCGCACCTCACCGTTTAGGATTGTCCTGCACTTGGAGTTGAGAAAAATGTAGCCCCCATGGTTCGAGTCACTTGGTGACTTTGATTTCTTCCCTTGCAATCTTGGCGGCCGCTTCGCATAGCACGTTGAAAGATTGAAGCTTTCCTCCAGACGCGGCTTTTATGAAATTTATGGAGTGCTCATAAACTTTGGTGGCCGTGGCGAACTCCATTGTTATTGCTGAATTCAATGCCGTGGCTTGCGAAAAATCGAGTTCATTAGATCTGGGATGCTTGATGATTTTATCGAAAATTTTGTCTTCGAGGCCTCTATTTGCTACGCTAGCATAGGTATTGGCTAGTTCGGTGAATTCGCAAGCACGCAATAATGCTTCGTTTCTAATCTTTTTGTTTTGGTCTTGATAAATCTCCGCCGTCACATCCGACATAATCGCTTCAAAGGCACTTGGCCAAGATTGAATGATATTATCTGCTCTGGCAGAGGCGAAGGAAAATAGTAAAGTGAAAGCGGCGATCGCCTTCGCGGTAGGTGTTGGTCTGTGGAAAATCATGACTGTCATTTGAGCAAATAAGAATGGCGCTCTCAAGTCTGAAGTACAACACCTTGCCAACCGGTAAGGCATGAAGATGACGACGAGACACAGGCAACTGCAACCCGAAGAACGCGTGACGCTGGCGGCGCTGAGTCTGCAAAACCGGAGCCTGCGGCAGATCGCTGCCGCGCCGTGGCGCAGCCCAGCGACGCTGAGCCGAGAGCTGCGTCGCAACGCTCAGAGGACTTGCAAAGACCGGCGCGTTGCAGCTCGCCCCGCCTGTAAGCTCGACCCGGACGGGCGACTGTGGCCTGTGATCACGATCATGCTTTGCTGGCTGTGTGTGGTCTCCGCAACAAATCGCGCGGACACATGCCTCTTATGTGGCCCGACGAACCCGACTGCAGGCCTCCCACGAGACCATCTATAACGCCATCTACGCCCACCCCAAGGGTGATTTGAGCAAGGACTTGATCGCCTGTCTGCGGCAGGGGCGCAGCACCCGCAAGTCCCGCTCGGCTGGCACCGACCGGCGCGGCCAGATTCCGGAGATGATCAACATCCATGTGCGCCCGCCGGAGGTCAACGACCGGGTCATGCCTGGCCACTGGGAAGGCGACCTGATCAAGGGGGGCCAACAACCGCCCCGCCGTCGGTGTGCTGGCGGAGCGCAGCACCCGCCTGGTGCTGCTGGCGAAGATGCCGGACTCGACGGCTGAGTCGGCGCTGGCGGCCTTCACGTCTAAGCTCAATCAGATTGCCCAACCGCTGCGACAATCATTGACCTACGTCCAGGGGCGAGAGATGGCCCGCTACCGAGAGCTGGCTCGGGCCACCAGTCTCCGGGTGTGCTTCTGTGACCAGCGCAGCCCCTGACAAAGAGGCTCCTGCGAGAACACCAACGGGGTGCTGCGGCAGATGCTGCCCAAGGGCACGGATCTCTCGGTGCACGACCAAGAGGCGCTCGACGCCATGGCCGATTTGCTAAACAACCGGCCACGCCAAACCCTGAACCGGCGCAGCCCCATCCAGGTCTTCGCGGAACTCATGCAGGGCTTGGCCCAATCCCATCAGGCTACTGTCCACTGACCAATCGACACGTGCCGGGTGTTGCCCTTCGAATTTGAGAGCGCCATGATTTACCCAGCGACTGTCAGGGTTTCCTTTTGGCAGCGCCAGGTTTTAGGGGTAAGCGTGGTCGTAGGTTGGCGTGGCGTCAGCCCTTCGGCAAATGCCGCGTCACCCTGGCGCGCAGCAGCGCCACCAGCGCCGGGTCCATGTAGCGGTAGCGGTCTGGAATGCCCAGGCACACCACCGTCTTGCCGGTCAGCTGCGCGCGAAAGCGCGCCTTCAGCCGCGCTTGGTGGTCGCGCTCCATCACGAAGATCAGGTCGGCCCAATCCACCAGTTCCGTCGTCAGCGGGTTTTCGGCGTCATGGTTCAGGCCGGCCGACAGGCATTCCACGCCCGGCGCGTCGGCAAACACCGCCTCGGCGGTGGGGCTGCGCCACTGGTTGCGGCTGCAGATGAAAAGGACGCGGGTGGGGGCACACTGCGGGATCATGCTCCACCATCTTTCCATCGCGGTGTCCAACCTGCAACTCAGCGGCGCCTTCTATGACGCCGCGCTGGGCGCCCTGGGCTACCGGCGTGTGTTTGAAGAAGATACGGCCATTGGCTACGGGGTGGAGGACGGCAAGGACAAGCTTTGCCTGAAGCTGCGCACGCCGGTCATCGCGCCGGGGCCGGGCTTTCATGTGGCCTTTGCCGCGCCCAGCCGCGCGGCGCTGGACCGCTTCCACGCCGCCGCGCTGGCGGTGGGCGGGCAGTGCAACGGCGCGCCGGGCCTGCGGCCGCACTACGGGCCGAACTACTACGCGGCCTTTCTCATCGATCCGGATGGACATGCCATTGAGGCGGTGATCAACGCGGCGTCATAGCGCCGCCGGCGTCTCAAGGCCGATAGTCTTCTTCGCGTTGGTGCCGCGCGGCGCCGACGATGACCTCATTGCCGACCACCTCAAAAAGCAGCACATAGCCGGTGCCGCCGAAAGGAATGATGAGTTCGCGCGACTGGCCGTTACCCAGCTCGGCCTTGCGGCAGGAGAAGGGCGACCAGGTCAGCAGGCGCAGGCCTTCGCGAATGGCGTCCAGGCCGCGCTGGGGAGATGTCCAGTCCGGCGATTCGCTGGCCAGTTCGCGTTCAATGGCGAAGTCCTCCAGCCGGCGCAGGTCCGCTACAGCGGTGTCCAGCAGCCGGACGGTGTAGCTGGCCGTCACCGGCGAGCGCGCCTGGCGGCCCGCGCCTTGGCCTCGTCCAGCCGCTGCTGCAGATCGGCCATGACCTCGTCGGCCGTCTGGCCGCCACCTTCCTGCTTCCACTGGCGGATGGCGGCTTCGCCCCGGGCCACGAACTCGCCCTGGGCGCGGCGCCACGCCGCAGCGGCCACCACGGCTTCTTCGATGAACTGAGTGAGCGATTCACCCTCGCGCAGCACGGCTTCAACTTCGGCCCGAACCTTGGGTTCGACGCGGATGGGGGGGAAGGTGGCAGAGCGCATCAGGAAAGTGTATAGCAGATGTGATACGAGCGTCGCGCTCAGGCCTTGTCCAACTCGTCGAGTGCTTCGCGCAGCTTCTGGATCTTGGCCTTGAGGTCCTTCGAGCCCTTCCAGCGCTTCACTTGCTTCACCACGTCCTCGACGCTGTTTCGCTTCAACGCCTTGATCTCTTCGGACATGGCCACCAGCTGATCCAGCGCCTCCAGGTGCTCGGGCGACTTGGCGAACTCCTTTCGGTGCGCTTCGAGAAACGGCACCAGCGCATCCATGATCTTTCCCAGCTGCCGGCCGTAGCTGAACTTGGCACCGATGCGCTGCTCGGCCAACGGGTCACCCGAGCCAGCGATGTTGAAGTTGAACAGGCCCACTTGGCCGACCACCTCACCCCAAGCCTTGATCCATTGACTCACATCGCCAGACAAAGGCAGGCGGTTTTCGTTCAACTGCGCGATCTGCCAGTCCAGCCAAGCGGCGCTCAGGTCGGCCCAGCTCTTGGCGGGATGGTCTGAAGAGGCCTGCTGCGTGGATTCCGTCGCCATGGTGCTGCTCCCGTGCTGGGCCCACCGGCGTGGGCGTTGGCCGCCATCGTGCATGAGGCGGCTCCACCTGCCATCAACAGTTCGGAGGGGCCGGGCGGGGGGCACACTGCACCTAGCATCGGGGGCATGACGCTGCCGCCCCTGCCCACCCACGACGACCACTGGATTCCCACGCCGCACGGCCCGCTGTTCGCCCGCCGCTGGACGCCACCGGGGGCCGAGGCCGCCGGCCGCGCCCCGGTGGTGCTGTTCCATGAGTCGCTGGGCTGCGTGAGCCTGTGGCGGGACTTCCCCGCGGCGCTGGCCCAGGCCACCGGGCGCGAGGTGATCGCCTACGACCGGCTGGGCTTTGGCCAGTCGGCGGCGCACCCCGGCACGCTGCCCGCCAGCTTCGTGGTGGACGAGGCGCGTGAGGGCTTTGCCGCGCTGCGCGAGGCGCTGGGCCTGGGCCGCTTCGTGGCCCTGGGCCACAGCGTGGGCGGGGGCATGGCGCTGGGCGCGGCCACCGCCTGGGCGGACGATTGCGAGGCCCTGGTGCTCGAATCGGCCCAGGCTTTTGTGGAGCCGATGACGCTGGCCGGCATCCGCGCGGCGGACGCCGACTTCGCCCAGCCCGGTCAGATGGCGCGGCTGGCCCGCCACCATGGCGACAAGGCGCCCTGGGTGCTGCGCGCCTGGGTGG
>JAYSCA010000117.1:0-6981 GCA_041915165.1 Ideonella sp. | reverse complement strand
TTGTCCTTCTCGCACAGGTAGCGCAGCACGCGCGTGAGCACCAGGTGCTTTAGCACATCTGCATGGTTGCCTGCGTGGAAGCCGTGTCGATAGGCCAGCATCGGGTGGGTTCTTTCGGATCAGATCAATCCCGCACTGTACCGGTGTCGCTACGCTTGCCGCCATGCAAAAGCTCTTCACCCCCTTCCAGGCCGGCGCGATCGCGCTGGACACCCGCATCGTGATGGCGCCGCTGACCCGCAACCGGGCGACGAACCAGGTGCCCACCGAGCTGATGGTCGCGTACTACCGCCAGCGCGCCAACCCGGCCACTGGCATGGGCCTGATCATCACCGAGGCCACGCCCATCAGCCCGATGGCCCACGGCTACCTCGACACCCCGGGCGTCTACACCCCCGAGCAGGTGGCCGCCTGGAAGAAGGTGACTGACGCGGTGCACGCCGAGGGCGGCAAGATCGTGGTGCAGCTGTGGCACGTGGGTCGCATCTCGCACAGCTCGCTGCTGCCGGGGGGCGCGGCGCCGGTGTCCTCCACCAGCAAGCCGGCCAACAGCAAGACCTACATCGCCGGCGGCTTCGCGCCGACCTCGGCGCCGCGCGCGTTGACGGTGGAAGAAATCGCCGCCACGGTGCTGGACTACCGCCATGCCGCGCGCTGCGCGATCGAGGCCGGCTTTGATGGCGTCGAGATCCACGCCGCCAACGGCTACCTGATCGAGCAGTTCCTGCGCGACAGCTGCAATGACCGCAGCGACGCCTACGGCGGCCCGATCGAGAACCGCGTGCGCTTCCTGCGCGAAGTGGCCGAGGCCATCGTGGCGGAGATCGGCGCCGACCGCACCGGCATCCGCCTGTCGCCCATCACCCCGGCCAACGACATCGGTCAGGACAGCGACGCCCAGGCCCTGTTCGCCGCGGTGGCCGGCGTGCTGGCGCCGATGAAGCTGGCCTATGTGCATGTGGTCGAAGGCGCCACCGGCGGCCCGCGCGACCTGTCCGACCAGGGCATCAGCTTCGACTACGCCGCGCTGCGCGCGGCCTTCGGTGGCGTGGCCTGGATGGTCAACAACGGCTACGACCGCGCCATGGCCATTGCCGCGGTGGACAGCGGCGCGGCCGACCTGGTCGCCTTCGGCAAGCCGGCCATCGCCAACCCGGACCTGGGCCGGCGCCTGCGCGAGGACGCGCCGCTGAACCCGCTGGACGCCAGCACGCTCTATGGCGGCGGCGCCCACGGCTACACCGACTACCCGACCCTGGGCTGAGCGGTCACGGGCTCAATCGACCTTGTTCCGGTGCATCTTGGCCCGGAACAGGTCGGGCAGGGCCAGCTCACGCGGGCCGGGTTCCAGCTCGACCGTGTCGCCGGCCTGCACCCAGCCCGGGCGCAGCACCGCGAAGTAGCTGCCGCAAAAGCCCGACTGGGCCATCAGCTTCGCGGCCTGGGCAAAGCCCATCACCGCGTTGAACTTGAAGCAGGGCTGGCGCGGCTCGCTGACCACCAGCACCGCCCGCTCGCCGTCGCGCGCGGGCAGGTGCAGGCGGTCGCCGATCCACAGCTGGCGCTCGGTCAGACCTTCGAGCGTCAGGTTCTCGCCCACCCAGCCGGGGGGCACGTCCTCGTCCCAGCCGGCCGCGCGGGCCTGGGCCCGCACGGTGCGCCAGAAGGGCAGGTGCTCGCTGGGGTAGGCGTAGACCGCCTTGGCCAGACCGCCGTGCACGGTGGGGTCGGCCTGTTCGTCGCCGGCCAGCCCCAGCGGGCCGATGGCCACCGGGCCGGGTTGCGGCTGCTTGACGATCGCCGTCATCACGGTGCGGCCACCGATCTGCACCGGCCGTGCGGTGCCCACGTTCACGCTCAGGACTCTCATGGGCCGCATTGTGCGGGCGCGGGCTTTGCCCCGGGGTGGTCGGGGTGTCAGGGGCCGCTGCCCAGGCCGGCCAGATCCTGGCTCGCCCGGTCCACATCGGCCTGGTACTCGGTCAGGTAGCGGCTGCGCTCCTCGCTCTGCCATTCGGCGTCCGAGAAGCGGTCCAGCCCGTAGCGCTGCGAGGTGTAGACCCCACCGGCCCGGCGCGGCAGCATGGCCCGGTCGGGGAACTGGTCGGGCAGCAGCAGAAAGCCCTCCACATCCTGCAGCTGCAGCGGGAAGCTGGGCTGGGCGTCGCGGATCAGCTTGCCGAACAGCGTCAGCCGGAAGCGCTGCGCGCCGCGGCCCACCTCCTCGTTGAAGGTCAGCAGGGCGAAGGCCTGACCGCGGGCATCCACCACCCGCGCGCTGACCACATAGCGCCCGGCCTGGTGCACCTGGGCCTGCAGGTCGAAGGCCAGCGAGCCGTCCACCACGGCCTCTCTGATGGCGCCCCAGTCGGCCGGCACCAGCGGCTGGTAGACCACGTCGAAGGACACCAGGCCGCTGTGGCCGTCCTGGTTCAGCTCCACCTGCACCCGCACGGTGCCGGCGTAATCGGCAAAGCCTTGCGTCGCCGGGGCCAGCAGCGCGCTGTGCACGCCATCGCCCGCCAGCAGGTCGGCGCCCAGGCCGGCGTCGTTGAAGGGAATGGCCACCTGGGGGCGGCCCGCGGCCTGGCGTGGGTCGGGCAGGTCGAAGGCCACGGCGCGGGGGATGGTCAGCGGCAGGGGGCGGCCGTTGTCGTCCACCGCGGCCACGGTCAGTCGCACTGTCTCGGCGCCGCTGGCGAACACCTTTTCCTGGCTCGTCACGATGTGCACGCCCGGGGTCGGAGCCTCCCCGGGCCGGCGCAAGGGCAGGCTCTGCGGGATGGGGGCGAAGGGATGCCGCTGGTCCGGGTGCTCGCGCAGCGGGCGCGACTCCGGCGGGTAGCGCGTGGCCTGCCGGTAGCTGGCCAGCGTCTCCTGGGCGCGTTCGAGCCGGTCCTGGGCCAGGGCCAGGCGCTGGTCCCGCTGGCGCAGGCCGGCCGCGCTGTAGGGCGCTGACGCGCTGCGGCGCCCCCCCTGGGAGGCGGCGACCGCGGGCGCCGTTGCCGGCTCGGGCTCCGGGGCCGCGCTGGCCGACCACCAGACCAGGCCGGCCGCGAGCCCGGCCAGCCCCAGGGCCATCCATCCACGCGTACGCATCGTCGGGGCGGCGGGCGTTCAGCGCGCGTTGTTGACCATGTCGGCGCGCACCAGCGACACCACGCCGGCCCAGTTGCCGTTGGTGTAGTGGTTGTAGGCCTCGTTGTCGTCGCGGAACTTGACGGAGTGGTAGCCCCATTTGGCGCGGCCGCCCTCGTTGGCGGCGGTGCCCAACGTCAGGTCGTTGCAGAGCCAGTCGCTGGGGTTGCAGAAGGCGGCGCCGCTGCTGCCCGAGACGCCACCCGAGGAGTGGTAGGCCACGGCCTCGTCGTCCTGGCCGGGCAGCACCGCCGAGTAGACCGTGCCGGAGGCGCCAGCGTACAGGTAGAACCAGGTGGCCCGGGTGCTGCTGTGGTCGTACATCGCGCGGGCGGTGGTGGTCTTCAGGTCCGACACCAGCGGCTCGGACGTCGCCCAGTCCCCCAGGTCGGACAGCTCGCTGCCGCCGGCGGCCCCGGCGGCGATGTCCACCCATTTGATGTTCCAGCCGGTCTGGGTGCCGGCGCCGCTGGCGCTGCACACGCCCGAGCTGTTGGGCGTGGCGTTGGTGATGGTGCGGCTGCTGCCGCCGTACAGCGCCAGCGTGTAGCCGATCATCAGGTCACCGGCGCTGTGGGCGGCGATGTAGCACCAGTTGCTGCCGGTGCAGTAGCAGTCCAGTGCGTTGCGGATCAGGTAGTTCTGGTCCGAGATGTGGTTGTAGCCGTCCCAGTTGACGGCCTTCTTGTTCACGCCCGCGGCGGTGGAGGAGGGCCCCCAGTAGCTGAAGTCGGCGTAGTTGCCGGCCACCCCGCCGCCGCCGCGGCCATTGACCCAGAGCGAATGGTTGGTGGCCAGGGCGGCGCCCCCGACGACCATCGCGGCCAGGGCAGCGAATGCCCATCTCCCTCGGCGTATCTGCGTCACGGTGTTTCCCCTTCCCTGGAGGTTTCTTGTGTACACGAACGATCGTGCGGCGTGATGCTCGCGTGTCCCGCAGGAGCGCGCCATCACGAGAAACCCCCAAGTCTGAAGGGCGGGCAGGGCAGCCCGATGACGGGCCCCATGGCCCGTGCAGCTCAGGCCGGGTCAGTGCCGAGGCAGGCGGTGCAGCGTCACCGGCTTGGGTTGCGCGGGGTCGCTGCTGCAGCCGCAGCAGCCGTCTCCGCCGCCGCAGCCCCCGGCGCTGCCAGCGGCTTTGCGCAGCCAGCCCGCATTGGGCGCGATGCGCAGCAGCCGACGGGCCAGGGGGCGACGCAGGGCGGCAGGCAGCAGGGTCCAGACGGCATACAGGCCCGCCCCCAGCACGATCAGGGCCACGATCACATGTTGCAGCATGGCAGCTTCTCCCAAGGCAGATCAGGCGGTCAGCGCGACCGTCACGTGGTAGGTGATGAACGCCGCCAGATAGGCCAGCGCGAACAGGTAGATGGCCATGATCACCGGGTAGCGCCAGGAGTTGGTCTCACGCCGGACGGTGGCCAGCGTCGAGATGCACTGCGGGGCGAACACGAACCAGGCCAGCAGCGACAGCGCGGTGGCCAGCGACCAGCTGTGGGCGATCACCGGGCTCAGGGCCTGGGCCACCGCATCGTCGGCCGCCGACAGGGCGTAGACCGTGCCCAGCGCGCCCACCACCACCTCGCGGGCGGCCATGCCCGGCACCAGGGCGATGGCGATCTGCCAGTTGAAGCCGATGGGCTCGAAGACGACTTCCAGCAGGCGACCCAGCTGGCCAGCGAAGCTGTACTGGATGGCCGCGCCAGTGGCGCCGTCCGGCGGGGCCGGGTAGGTGGCCAGGAACCACAGCACCACGGTCAGCGCGAAGATGATCGTGCCCACGCGGCGCACGAAGATGCGGGCGCGCTCCCACAGCCCCAGCGCCAGGTTGCGCAGGCTGGGCAGGCGGTAGGGCGGCAGCTCCAGCATCAGCGGCTGGTAGCGGCTCTTGAGCCACAGGCGCTTGATGACCCAGGCCACGATCAGCGAGCCCAGCACGCCCGCGGCGTAGAGCGCGAACAGCGTCAGGCCGCGCAGGTTGAACGGGCCCACCGAGCCGTCAGGCACGAAGGCGCCAATCAGCAGCGCATAGACCGGCAGCCGGGCCGAGCAGGTCATCATCGGCGCGATCATGATGGTGGCCAGCCGGTCGCGCCAGTTGGTGATGGTGCGCGTGGCCATGATGCCGGGCACCGCGCAGGCGAAGGAGGACAGCAGCGGGATGAAGGCCCGGCCCGACAGGCCCACCTTGCCCATCAGCGTGTCCAGCAGAAAAGCCGCCCGCGGCAGGTAGCCGGAGTCTTCCAGCACCAGGATGAAGGCGAACAGGATCAGGATCTGCGGCAGGAAGACCAGCACGCTGCCGGCCCCGGCGATGGCGCCGTCCACGATCAGGCTGCGCAGCGGGCCCTCGGCCATGTGCGCGCTGGTCCAGGCGCCCAGGGCTTTCATGCCGTTGTCGATCAGGTCGGTCGGCACGCTGGCCCAGGAGAACACCGCCTGGAACACGATGAACAGCAGCACGGCCAGCAGGATGGGACCGGCCACCGGGTGCATCACCCAGCGGTCCAGCCGGGCGTCCAGGCGCGGCTGGGCCGGCGTGGGTGGCAGCACCCGTTCCAGGATGCGGCGCACCTGTTGCTGCAGGGCCAGCACGTCGTTCAGCGAGGTCTCGTTGACATTGATGCAGGCGGGGGTGTGCTGGCGGGCCGCCGCATCCAGGCTGGGGCCCAACTGGGCCAGCAACTGGGCGTGGCCGTCGTTGCGCACGCCCACCGTTTCCACCACTGGGCAGCCGAGCTCCTCGGCCAGGGCCTTGGTGTCGATGGCCAGACCGCGCGCCCGGGCCACGTCGGCCATGTTCAGGGCCAGCAGCATCGGCCGACCCAGGGCGCGCAGCTCCAGCACCAGACGCAGGTTCATGCGCAGGTTGGTGGCGTCCACCACCGCGACGATCAGGTCCGGCACGTCCTCACCGGCGCGCCGGCCTTCGATGACCTCCAGCGTGACCTGTTCATCCAGCGTGGCTGGACGCAGGCTGTAGGTGCCCGGCAGGTCGATCACCGACACCGAACGGCCGTCGGCCAAGCGCAGCAGGCCCATCTTGCGCTCGACGGTCACGCCGGCGTAGTTGGCCACCTTCTGACGCGCGCCGGTCAGCAGGTTGAAGAGGGCGGTCTTGCCGCAGTTCGGGTTGCCCACCAGCGCCACGCTGGGGGCGCGCTGCTTCAGCTCGCCCAGGGTGGCGGCCACGGTCTCGCTCATCGTCGTGCTCCTCAGGCCGCCGCAGGCGTCACCGCCACGCAGCCGGCTTCCACCAGACGCAGGGCGAACAAGGTGTCGCCCACCTGCACCGCCAGCGGCTCGCGGCCGCCCGGTCCCCGCTGCACGATCTGCACCGGCTCGCCCGGCAGGAAGCCGAGCTCCGCCAGCCGCAGCAGCGTGCCGTCATCGATCACCGGGCTGGCCGCCTCCAGGCGGTCAACCACAGCGCGGGTGCCCGTGGGCAATTGGGACAACAACATGGTGCAAGACCCGATGCAGATGGAACGTGAATGAGATTATGTCTCATTTAGATCCAGCCTGCCGTGTTTCTGCGTGGTCGCGGTGTTCGCATGCCGGCATGCTTCCTTTGCATGATTCCCCCGATTCGCGCCCGGCCCCCGCTCATTACACTGGCCCGCCCGACCCGGGATTCCTCTTTGCCCTTGCCTGGACTGCCCATGAACCATCCCGCCGCTTCCGGTGTGTCGCTGAACGCTCCGGCCTACGTCAAGAATGCCCGCCTGCTGGCCTGGGTGCGCGAAATCGCCGCCCTGACGCAGGCCCGGGATGTCTACTGGTGCGACGGCAGCCAGGACGAGTACGACCGGCTGTGCCAGCAACTGGTGGATGCCGGCACCT
>JAYSCA010000116.1:0-6992 GCA_041915165.1 Ideonella sp. | reverse complement strand
TGCTGGTGCTGGGCAGCGTGCTGCTGATCCTGGCCAACCGGCAGTGGGCCCGCGGTGGCTGGCTGCGGCGGGCCGGGGATGGGCTGGGCTGGCTGGCGCTGGCGGCCGGCCTGCTGCTGGCGCTGTCCTGGAGTGTGCCGGCCTTGCGCGCCGCCTTCGGCTTCGCGGTGCCGCAGTGGCCGGCCCTGCTGCTGGCCGGCGGCTGGCTGGCGGTGGCCGGGCTGTGGTTCGGGCGGGTCAAGCGGCCGCCGTTCGGCACAAGACCCTTTGCCTGACATCAGTATTCGGCCGCAGGCGGGGGCGGCAGCGGGCGCCCCTTCGGCGGGTCGTTGCTGCAGCGCAACGTGACACATGCTGAAACAGGGGCGCGGCGGGCGCTCGGCTCAGATTGAGGCTCACGACCGGGCCCCGAACGCAGCAGACCGAGGGTCGGTCACATCTCCATGTAGTAACCGTCCTACAATTCTGACTTGCCAATCGGTCAGTCCGCCGGCTTTTGTGTGCGGAACTTCTGGCCGGCCAGGCGCATCAACCACCGACACATGTGGAATAGACGACACGCATTGGGCACCCTCGCCGCCCTGGGAGGGCTGAACCTGCTGCCCGCTCGCGCACAGTTTCGGGTCGAGATCGCCGGCATCGGCGCGACACAGCTGCCGATTTCCTTGCTGCGGTTCCGCGGCGAAAGCAGCTGCCCGCAGCCGATCTCGCAAATCATCCGGGCTGACCTGGAGCGCAGTGGGCGCTTCCGCTTTGTTGACACCAGCCAGATGTTCGACGAGACCGGTTCCCCGGCCTTCGCCGACCTGCGCACCCAAGGCTCCGACGCCATCGCCGCCGGCTCGGTGACCAAGCTGGTCGATGGCCGCTACGACGTCCGCTACAAGCTGTGGGACGTGGTCAAGGGCGCCGACCTGGGTGGGCAGAGCTATGCCGTCCCGACGGGCGACCTGCGCCTGGCCGCGCACCGCATCGCCGATGCCATCTACGAGAAGCTGACCGGCGAGCGCGGCGTGTTCGCCACCCGCATCGCCTACGTCACCAAGAGCGGCGGCCGTTACAGCCTGCGCGTGGCCGACGCCGATGGGGAAGGGGGCCAGGTGGCTCTGGTCAGTCCCGAACCGATCATCTCGCCGGCGTGGTCGCCCAACGGGCTGGAGCTGGCCTACGTGTCCTTCGAGGACCACAAGCCGGTGGTCTGGGTCCAGAACACCGCGACCGGGGCCCGTCACCGCGTGGCCAATTTCCGCGGCTCCAACAGCGCGCCCGCCTGGTCGCCCGACGGGAGCACGCTGGCCGTGACGCTGTCGCGCCAAGGCGGCTCGCAGATCTACCTGATCAGCAAGAACGGTGGCAACCCGCGGCGCGTCACCCAGAGCATGGCCATCGACACCGAGGCCACCTTCGCGCCCGATGGCCAGACGCTGTACTTCGTCAGCGACCGCGGCGGCTCGCCGCAGATCTACCGGCAGCCGGTCAGCGGTGGTTCGGCCACGCGCGTGACCTTCTCCGGCAACTACAACGTCAGCCCGGCCATCAGCCCGGACGGCAAGACCCTGGCCTATGTGCAGCGCCAGGGGGGACTGTTCAAGGTCATGACGATGGACCTGGCCAGCGGGTCGGGTCAGTCCATCAGCGACACCAGTTACGACGAGCGGCCCAGCTTTTCGCCCAATGGCCGATTCGTGATGTACGCCACCCGCACCGGGGGGCAGGAAGTGTTGATGACATCTACCGTGGACGGCAAGGTGAAGACACGCCTGCTGTCCAGCGGTCAGGACATTCGGGAGCCCAACTGGGGACCCTACGGTCGTTGAGTGACGCAGCCTTCCGGCTGCACCGCTCTGCCTGGCATGCCGGCATGAGGCCGGCCTTTTCATCTGCTGTTCTTTGAAGGAAACACCATGTTTGCCCAATCCATTCTGTCCCGTCGCCTGGGTCTGAGTGCCGCCGTTGCGGTGGCCGCCCTGGCCACCGGTTGCGCTTCCAACGTGAAGCTGCACGACACCCCGGTCGAAACCCGCACCCCGGCCGCTGCCGAAAACACCCAACCGGCCCAAAGCTCGGTTGCCACGGTGGACCTGGCTGCCCAAAAGAACGCTGAACTGCTGGCCGCCGCCCAGAAGGGCCGTGTGGTGTACTTCGACTTCGACAGCTTCGTCGTGAAGGACGAATTCCGTCCGGCCCTGGAAGCCAACGCGAAGTACCTGGCCAACAACAAGAAGGCCCAGATCATCATCGACGGCCACACCGACGAACGCGGCAGCCGCGAGTACAACCTGGCCCTGGGCCAAAAGCGTGCTGAAGCCGTGCAAAAGGCCCTGGTGGCCCTGGGCGCTGCTGACAGCCAGCTGGAATCGGTGAGCTACGGCAAGGAACGTCCGGCCGTCGAAGGCCACGACGAAGCCGCCTGGTCCAAGAACCGCCGCGCTGAACTGAAGGACCGTTGAGATCATGACGACCCGCTTGCTCCGACCACTGATGCCGGCCGTTCTGGCCGCTTGCGGGCTGTGGCTGGCCGTGTCTCCGGCGCGGGCGGGCCTGTTCGATGACGACGAAGCGCGCAGGGCCATCCTGGACCTGCGGGCCAAGGTCAGTCAGAACGAGCAGCAGATCAAGCTGCAGGCCGATCAGATCCAGTCGCTGCAGCGCAGCGTGCTGGACCTGTCCAACCAGACCGAACAGCTGCGCGAAGACCTGGCCAAGCTGCGGGGTCAGGACGAACAGCTGCTGCGCGATCTGGCCGACATGCAGCGCGCCATGCACGACCTGAAGGCTGGCGTGAATGACCGCATGCGCAAGCTTGAGCCGCAGCAGGTCAACGTCGATGGCAAGGACTTCACCGTCGAACCCGACGAGAAGGCCGCCTACGACGATGCGATGAACAGCCTGCGCGGTGGCGACTTCGACCGGGCCGCCAGCTCGCTGGCCGGCCTGCTCAAGCGCTACCCGAACACCGGCTACGCCGATTCGGCCCGTTACTGGCTGGGCAACGCCCAGTATGGCCAGCGCGACTACAAGGGCTCGCTGTCCACCTTCAAGGCCTTCCTGGCGGCGGCACCGGACCATCCCCGTGCGGCCGAGGCCATGCTGGCGATCGCCAACTGCCAGGCGGAACTGAAGGACACCAAGGGCGCCAAGCGCACCCTGGAAGACCTGATCAAGCGCTATCCGAAGTCCGAAGCGGCCCATGCCGCGAAGGAACGGCTGGTGGCGCTGAAGTGAACGGCGACGCGACGCTGGACGCCGATCTGGAACGCCGTTTCGGCGGCCTGCGCCGCCTCTACGGTGACGCCGCCTACGCCCGCCTGCGCGCCCTGCGCGTGGCCGTGGTGGGGGTGGGCGGGGTCGGCTCCTGGGCGGCCGAGGCCCTGGCCCGCAGCGGCGTGGCCACGCTGGTGCTGATCGACCTGGACCAGGTCGCCGAGTCCAACATCAACCGGCAGATCCAGGCCGTGGGGGCCACGGTGGGGCAGGCCAAGGTGCAGGCCCTGGCCGCGCGGGTGGCCGACATCCACCCGGCCTGCCGCGTGCTGCAGGTCGAGGAGTTCGTCGAGCCCGAGCTGTGGCCCACGCTGCTGCCCGAGCCGGTGGACGTGTTGATCGACGCCTGCGACCAGGTGCGCGCCAAGGCCACGCTGGCAGCCTGGGGCCGTGCCACAGGGGTGCCGGTGGTGTGCTGCGGGGCCGCGGGCGGCAAGCGGCAGCCTCAGCGCCTGGAGGTGGACGACCTCTCGGCGGTGACGCACGACCCGCTGCTGGCCGCGCTGCGCAACCGTCTGCGGCGCGAGCATGGCGCGCCGCGCCAGGGCCGCATGGGGCTGCGCTGCGTGTTCTCGCGCGAAAGCGTGGCGCCGCCGGCCGGGGGCGCCTGCGAGACCGATGGCAGCCTGAACTGCCATGGCTATGGTTCCTCGGTGATGGTGACCGCCAGCTTCGGCATGGCGGCCGCGGCCGAAGCCGTGGCCTGCGCCCTGAAGGGGCTTTGAACGACAGAATGCTTGGCATGGTGTCAAAACCGTGCCATAATCGCTGACTCTGCCGGGGGTTGTTAGCTCAGTCGGTAGAGCAGCGGACTTTTAATCCGTTGGTCGCAGGTTCGAATCCTGCACAACCCACCAGTTTTCCTGTGGTCCCGGCAACGGGATGCGCAGCGGGCTCTTAGCTCAGTTGGTAGAGCAGCGGACTCTTAATCCGTTGGTCGAGTGTTCGAGTCACTCAGGGCCCACCAACATCTTGCCGAAGGCACCCAGCGTCATGCGTTGGGTGCCTTTTGCTTTTGGGGCGCCGGCAGCCGGCTCCGCCAGCGCCGATCAGGTCAAACCCGGGCGGGGAATCCACGCATCCCAGCGGAGATCGGCTCTCACTAATATTCGCTTACGCGCATATTGTGATGAAGGGATGGGCTCCCCGCAGGGCCACCCGCCGCCACAGCTGCGCATCCACCGGTCAGACCCGAGGAGCGAGCGTGAGCCTTGACCCCCAGCACTCCGGCCGCCTGCGCAAGGCGCCCGAGAACTTCGTTGATCAGGAAGGCATCCGGACCGTGTTCCGCGAAGCCAAGGAGGGGCGCCGGGATTTCATCCGCGGGGCCTTCGCCGCCGCCATGGCCAGCGCCGCGGCGCCGGCCGCGCTGGCGCAGGCCAATCCGGTGCCCAGCGAGGGCGGGGACCCGAACATCCTGAACCTGCCGAGCTACAGCAAGGGGCTGGGTTCGCCGGTGGCGACCGAGGGTGGCTATGGCAAGCCCTCGCAGTACGAGGCCAATGTGCAGCGCCGTCCCAGCCCGGGGCTGACCCAGACCACGCAGGCCTCGGTCTCGTTCGCACCGCTGCAAAGTCTGTTTGGCATCGTCACACCCAGTGGCTTGCACTTCGAGCGCCATCACCAGGGCTGGTGGGACATGGACCCGTCCAAGCACCGGCTGATGCTCAACGGCTCGGACGAGAAGATGCTCAAGCGGCCCATGGTCTTCACCATGGACGAGATCATGCGTCTGCCCTCGGTCAGCCGCTTTCACTTCATCGAGTGCGGCGCCAACACCGGCATGGAGTGGGGCAACGTGGCGGTGCCCACCGCCCAGTACACCCACGGCATGCTCAGCTGCAGCGAGTTCACCGGCGTGCCGCTGAAGGTGCTGCTGGACATGGCAGGCGCCGACTACAAGCGCGGCCGCTACCTGCTGGCCGAAGGAGCGGACGGCTCCAGCATGACCCGCACCATCCCGATGGAGCTGGTGGAAAGCGGCGAGGTGCTGGTGGCCTATGGCCAGAACGGCGAGATGCTGCGGCCTCAGCAGGGCTACCCGCTGCGTCTGGTGGTGCCGGGGGTGCAGGGCGTGAGCTGGGTGAAGTACCTGCGCCGCATCGAGGTGGGCGACCAGCCCTATGCCACCAAGGACGAGGCGGTGCACTACATCGACCTGCTGCCGGGCGGCCAGCACCGGCAGTACACCAGCACCCAGGAGTGCAAGAGCGTGGTGACCACGCCCTCGGGGGGCCAGGTGCTGCTGGACAAGGGCTACTACCAGATCAGCGGCCTGGCCTGGTCGGGCCGCGGCAAGGTCAAGCGCGTGGACGTCAGCGTGGACGGTGGCCGCAACTGGCGCACCGCGCGCCTGCAGGAGCCGGTGATGAGCAAGTGCCTGACCCGCTTCACGCTGGACTGGGCCTGGGATGGCAAGCCGGCGCTGGTGCAGAGCCGCGCCATGGACGACACCGGCTATGTGCAGCCGACCTATGCGCAGCTGCGCGCGGTGCGCAGCACCCGCTCGATCTATCACAACAACGCCATCCAGACCTGGCTGGTGCAGGAAAGCGGGGAGGTGAAGAATGTCCAGCTCTCTTGAGCGCCTGCTGTGCGCCTTCGTGCTGGCGGGCGCTGGCGCGGGCGCGGCGGCGGCCCCGCCCGCGGCCTATCCCGGCATCGGCCGCGAGGCCACGCCCAAGGAAGTCGCCGCCTGGAACATCGATGTGCGGCCGGACTTTCAGGGCCTGCCCACGGGGGCGGGCTCGGTGGCCCAGGGCCAGGACGTGTGGGAATCGCGCTGTGCCTCCTGCCACGGCGTGTTCGGCGAGAGCAACGAGGTGTTCTCGCCGCTGATCGGCGGCGTGACCGCCGAGGACGTCAAGACCGGCCATGTGGCCCGGCTGACCGACCGGGGCTTTCCCGGCCGCACGACCTTCATGAAGGTGGCGACCGTCTCGACCATCTGGGACTACGTGAACCGGGCCATGCCCTGGAACGCCCCCAAGTCCCTGAAGACCGACGAGGTCTACAGCGTGGTGGCCTACCTGCTGAACATGTCGGGCATCGTGCCGGACGACTTCGTGCTGTCAGACCGCACCATCGCGCAGGCCCAGGCGCGCATGCCCAACCGCAACGGGATGACCACCGACCATGGCCTGTGGCCCGGCAAGGGCCTGGGCAATGGCGGCAAGCCCGACGTGCACGCGGTGGCCTGCATGAAGGACTGCGCGGGCGAGCCCAAGGTGGCGTCCTTCCTGCCGGACCATGCCCGCAACAACAACGGCAACCTGGCCGAGCAGCAGCGCCTGGTGGGGCCGCAGCATGGTGTGGACACCACCCAGCCGCCGGGGGCCCATGTGACGGCGGCGGCGACCGTCGCTGCCGCCGCCGCGCCCAAGACCGCCGGCGGCAGCGGGCAGGGGGCCCAGGTGCAGGCCCTGCTGCAGAAATACGCCTGCGCGGCCTGCCACGGGGTGGACCACAAGATCGTCGGGCCGGCCTTCAAGGACGTGGCGGCCAAGTACCACGGCCGCGCGGACGCCGAGGCCTACCTGGCCGGCAAGATCCGCTCGGGCGGCCAGGGCCTGTGGGGCAGCATCCCGATGCCGCCGCAGACCACGCTGCCGGAGGCCGACCTGAAGCTCATCGCCCAGTGGCTGGCGGCGGGTGCCTCCAAGTAAACCCCCAGGGGTTCCTCCGCTTCTGGCCGTTCCGAATCTTCTTTAACTTCGTTCCCACAGAGG
>JAYSCA010000115.1:0-7022 GCA_041915165.1 Ideonella sp. | reverse complement strand
TTTCCCGGGTGGCATCTACGGCACCAAGTTCAAGGACATGCAAGCCAAGCATCCGGGCCGCGCCCTGGAGAAGGCCGTCAAGGGCATGCTGCCCAAGGGGCCGCTGGGCTACGCGATGATCAAGAAGCTGAAGGTGTATGCGGGCGACACGCATCCGCACACCGCCCAGCAGCCCAAGGCGCTGGAAATCTAAGGAGCGGTGATGATCGGTAATTGGAACTACGGCACTGGCCGCCGCAAGTCGTCTGTGGCCCGTGTCTTCCTGAAGAAGGGCACTGGCCAGATCGTCGTCAACGGCAAGCCCGTCGACGAATATTTCGGCCGTCAGACCTCCATCATGGTGGTCAAGCAGCCGCTGGTGCTGACCGAGAACGTCGAAGCCTTCGACATCAAGGTCAACGTGTGCGGCGGTGGTGAATCCGGCCAGGCCGGTGCCGTCCGTCACGGCATCACCCGCGCCCTGATCGACTACGACACCGCCCTGAAGTCTGCGCTGAGCCAAGCCGGCTTCGTGACCCGCGATGCCCGTGAAGTCGAACGTAAGAAGGTCGGTCTGCACGGCGCCCGTCGTCGTAAGCAGTTCAGCAAGCGCTGATCGCGATCCTGTGGCGCCAACGCCGGCGCCACTTCCGGATCCCAAGGCCGCTTCAGCCACCGTGCTGGGCGGCCTTTGTCGTTTTCAAATCCGCGCCTCTGGCAAGGTCATGGGCAGGCATGGGAACATGTCGACCTGCGCCTTGAAAGCCGGCGCCCCGCACCCATTTTTCATGCAAGCGGCCCGGTGGATGGCTGGGCGCGCATGCATCACCTCGAAGGACATCTGAATGACCGCCGTCGCCGAGACCTCTGAAACCGTCAGCACCGAAATGCCGGCGCCCATCATCTTCACCGACAGCGCGGCCGCCAAGGTGGCTGATCTGGTGGCCGAGGAAGGCAATCCCGACCTGAAGCTGCGTGTCTTCGTGCAGGGCGGTGGCTGCTCAGGCTTCCAGTATGGCTTCACCTTCGACGAGGTCGTCAACGAGGACGACACCCAGATGACCAAGGCGGGCGTGACGCTGCTGATCGACGCCATGAGCCTGCAGTATCTGGTCGGTGCCGAGATCGATTACAAGGAAGACCTGCAGGGTTCGCAGTTCGTGATCAAGAACCCCAACGCGACCACCACCTGCGGTTGCGGTTCCAGCTTCTCGGTCTGAGGCGGCACCTCGGCTCCCATGCAGGCCACCTTCGGGTGGCCTGTCTGTTTTGGGGGCCTCAGCGGGCGGGGTAGAGCGCGCCCAGCACCCGCAGGCCGGTCGCGCCGGTGACCTCCGGCCGGTTGCCGGGTTGCCGGTGGCAGAAGGCCCAGGCCAGCCAGGCAAAGGCCGTGGCCTCGACCTGCAGCGGCGGCAGGCCGGCGCTGGCCGTGCTGATCACGGTCGTGGCGGGCAGCAGGCGCTGCAACCGGGCCATCAGGTCGTCGTTGAAGGCGCCGCCGCCACAGCACAGCAGGGTGCGGGTGTGCGGGGCGCTGGCCTGCAGGGCCTCGGCGGCGCAGCGGGCCGTGAACTCGGCCAGGGTGGCCTGCACGTCCTGCGGCGCGGTGGTCGCCGGCAAGCCGGTCAGGCGGCTGGCCAGCCACGCCGGGTTGAACAGATCGCGTCCCGTGCTCTTGGGGGGCGCCAGCCGCAGGAACGGCTCCTCGAGCAGGCGGGCCAGCAGCGCGGGCAGCACCTGGCCGCTGGCCGCCCAGCGGCCAGCATCGTCGTAGGGCAGGCCGCGCTCGCGTTGGATCCAGAAGTCCAGCAGTGCATTGCCGGGGCCGCAGTCGAAGCCGCGCACCGGCCGGGCATCGCCCGCCGGCGGCAGCAGCGTCAGGTTGGCGATGCCGCCCAGGTTGAGTGCCGCGGCTTCCGTGGCCTGGCCACCAAAGACGATGGCATGAAAGGCCGGCACCAGTGGCGCCCCCTGGCCGCCGGCCGCCACGTCGCGGCTGCGGAAGTCGCAGACCACGTCGATGCCGCAGCGCTCGGCCAGCAGCGCCCCCTGGTTCAGCTGCAGGGTGTAGCCGCGCCCGTCGAATTCACCCGGCCGGTGGCGCACGGTCTGGCCGTGCGAGCCGATGGCCAGCACCTCTGCGGGCCTGGCCTGCGCCTGCTGCAGCAGGTCGGCCACCACGTCGGCCTGGACGTCGGCCAGCTGGTTGGCCGCCAGCGCGGCACGGTGCAGCTCGTCGGGGCCTGGGCTGTTGAGCGCCAGCAACTCGTCGCGCAGCGCGGCCGGGAAGGGCCGGTGCGCATGGGCCAGCACGCGGGGCCGGCCCTGGGCGTCGAAGCGGGCCAGCACACCATCCACCCCGTCCAGCGAGGTGCCGGACATCAGGCCGATGAGCTGCTCGGCGGCGCCCATGACGGGGGTTTACTCGAAGCGGCCCGGCATGCCGTTCAGGCCGGTGGCGGTGTTCAGTTCGGACTGGGCGGTGCGGGCCAGTTGGGCAAAGCGGCTGCGTTGGCTGCCATCCAGGCGCACGGTGTCAGACGCCTTGGCGATGGCCACCGGGTCCTTCTGCTCGCCGTGCAGGCGGAATTCGAAGTGCAGGTGTGGGCCCGTGGCCCAGCCGGTCATGCCGACGTTGCCGATGGTGTCGCCCGCACCGACCTTCTGACCCTTGCGCACGCCGATGCGGCTCAGGTGGGCATAGACCGTCATGCGGTCGCCCGCATGCTGGACCATGATCACGTTGCCGTAGCCGTTCTGCACGCCGGCGAAGCTGACCACGCCGTCGCCCACGGTGCGCACTGCGGTGCCGATCGGGGCGGCGTAATCCACGCCCAGGTGCTTCTTCCAGACGCCCAGGATGGGGTGGAAGCGCATCGCGAAACCCGAACTGACCCGCGAGAAGGCCACCGGGCTGGAGATGAAGGCGCGCCGCTTGCTCTCGCCGTTGAAGTCGAAATAGCCGCCCTTGCCGGCGCCGGCGTACCAGACGGCCTGATGGGGCTGGCCGGCGTTGACGAACTCAGCCGCCAGCACCTTGCCGCTGCCCTGGCTCCAGGGCACGGGCTCGCCGTCGGCCGTCAGGGTTTCGAACACGACGCGGAAGCTGTCGCCCTTGCGCAGGTCGCGGCGGAAGTCGATGTCGTTGCCGAAGATCTCGGCCATCTGCGTGGCCACCGCGTCCGGCAGGCCGGCCTCGTCGGTGGCGGCGAACAGCGAGCTGCGGATGGTGCCGCTGGCCAGCCGGGGGGTGGACTCCAGCTGCGCCTGCTCCAGGTGGGAGACGAACTGGCCGTGCGCGTCGCGTTCCACGCGCAGGCGGGCGAAGCGCGGGTGGCCGTTTTCGTCGTCGGCGGTGGGGAAGCGGGCCACCAGCTCGCTCAGGCGGCCATCGGCGGCCTTGCTGACGGTGACCAGCTTGCCGGCGCCGCCTTCGAACAGCCGCCGGCCGATCGGGTCGTTGCGGATCCAGGCCGCGGCGGCCGCATCCACCACGCCCAGGCGGCGCAGCAGGGTGTCGGGCGTGTCGCTGGCGCGGGTCTGCTCGGTGCGGTGCAGCGTCAGCGTGGCACCGGCCAGGGCTTCCAGCTGGGGGGCGATGGCTTCGGGCGTGACGTCTTCGACGATCTGGCGCCGGGGCAGGTCGCTGGCGTCTGGGGCCAGCGGCGCAATGCCGAAGGCGGTGACGCCGGTGCCCGCCAGCAGGGCGACGATGCTGCCGGTAACGGCGCGAGGATGTCGGCGGAGGGTCTGAGCGGCCGCGCGCAGCAGGTTCTGCAACGGGCGGAGGGAGAAACGAGAAGAAGAGCCCAACGAATTCAAGGTCAACTGCCGGGGCCAGGCCCCGTCCGGAAAGTCAGCAGAGGTGTCGGGCGGCGGGGCGGCTGCTCCCTGAAGCAACCAGGCCACCGGCGCCTGAAACGATCCAGGGCCTGCGGCGCAGGCCGCGGCCCCGGGGCGACGATTCCGGCACCCTGTGGACTCCCTCGTAGAATCGGACGTTTCACGCCCGGGCTTGGCCACGATGCCGGTCAGTAACCGATCGGCCGAGTATACCAAGCGCGCTTTTGGCCACCGGGGCCACCGGGCGGTCCAGACACCTCAGCCACCACCATGTCCGATCTTGATGCAGTCCCGGCTTCCGTCGGGGCCGAGCCTTCCGACCTTCCCCTGAGCGACCGTGTGCAGGAGGCCCTGGCCATCAGCCTGCGCGGCTGCTCTGAACTTCTGCCCCAGGCCGACTGGGTGAAGAAGCTGCAACGCTGGGACGCCACCGGCGTGCCGCTGCGCATCAAGTTCGGCATGGACCCGACCGCGCCGGACCTGCACCTGGGCCACACGGTGGTACTCAACAAGATGCGCCAGCTGCAGGACCTGGGCCTGGCGGTGATCCCGCTGATCGGCGACTTCACCACCACCATCGGCGACCCCTCCGGCCGCAACACCACCCGCCCGCCGCTCACCCGCGAGCAGATCGAGGCCAATGCCAAGACCTACTTCGAGCAGATCCGCCTGGTGGTGGACCTGGACCGGGCCGAGGTGCGCTGGAACAGCGAATGGTGCGACGCGCTGGGCGCGCGCGGCATGATCCAGCTGGCGGCCAAGTACACCGTGGCCCGCATGCTCGAGCGCGAGGACTTCACCAAGCGCTTCCAGAGCGGCACCGCCATCTCGGTGCACGAGTTCCTCTACCCGCTGATGCAGGGCTACGACTCGGTGGCGCTCCAGAGCGACCTGGAGCTGGGCGGCACCGACCAGAAGTTCAACCTGCTGATGGGGCGCCATCTGCAGGCCGAGTACGGCCAGGAGCCGCAGTGCATCCTGACCATGCCGCTGCTGGAAGGCCTGGACGGCGTGGACAAGATGTCCAAGTCCAAGGGCAACTACATCGGCATCACCGAGCCGGCCAACACCATGTTCGCCAAGGTCATGTCGATCAGCGACGACCTGATGTGGCGCTGGTACACCCTGCTGTCCTTCCGCTCCGAGGCCGAGATCGCCGCGCTGAAGGCCGAGGTCGAGGGCGGGCGCAACCCGCGCGACGCCAAGGTGGCGCTGGCCAAGGAAATCACCGCGCGCTTCCACAACGCGGCCGCGGCCGAGGGCGCCGAGCAGGACTTCGTCAACCGCAGCAAGGGCGGCATCCCGGACGACATCCCCGAGGTGGCGCTGACCGGCGCACCGCTGGCCATCGGCGCGTTGCTCAAGGCCGCCAACCTGGTGCCCAGCAGCAGCGAGGGCCTGCGCATGGTCGAGCAGGGCGGCGTGCGCATCGATGGCACGGTGGTCAGCGACAAGGGCCGGAAGGTCGAGGCCGGCTGTTTCGTGCTGCAGGTGGGCAAGCGCAAGTTCGCCCGTGTCACGCTGGCCTGAAGAGGCCGCACTCTGCGTTGAAAAAAGGATCTTCCATGTCGCGTCTGTCGTTCGTTGGCGGGGCCCTGGCCCTGTGTCTGCCGCTGGGGACCCTGGCGGCGCCGCCCCTGCCCGCGCCGGTCACCACGCCCAGCGGGCTGGTCTACCAGGAACTGAAGGCCGGCACGGGCATCTCGCCCACCGCCTCGGCCACGGTGCGCGTGCACTACCGCGGCACCCTGGCCAACGGTACCGAGTTCGACAGCTCCTACCGTCGCGGCGAGCCGGCCGAATTCCCGCTCAACCGCGTCATTCCCTGCTGGACCGAGGGTCTGCAGCGCATGAAGGCCGGCGGCAAGGCCAAGCTGACCTGCCCGCCGTCCATCGCCTACGGTGCCAAGGGGGCGGGCGGGGTCATTCCGCCCAACGCCACGCTGACCTTCGAGGTCGAGCTGCTGGCCATCACCAACTTCTGAGCGCAGCTTCAGGAAGTCGTCGTGATCGCCGTGATTCAGCGGGTGCAAGAGGCCCGGGTGGAGGTGGACGGCCGGGTGACGGGCGCCATTGGGCCGGGGCTGCTGGTGCTGGTCTGCGCCGAGCCGCAGGACACCGAGGCCCAGGCCGACCGGCTGCTGGACAAGCTGCTCAAGCTGCGCATCTTCAGCGACGACGCCGGCAAGATGAACCGCAGCGTGCAGGACCTGGATGGCGCGGGCACGCCCGGGGGGCTGTTGCTGGTGTCCCAGTTCACGCTGGCGGCCGACACCCGCAGCGGCAACCGGCCCAGCTTCACCGGTGCGGCGCCGGCCGCGCTGGGGCAGGCGCTCTATGACCACCTGGTCGCCCAGGCCCGCCAGCGCCACCCTCAGGTGGCCACCGGCGAGTTCGGCGCCCACATGCAGGTGCACCTGGTCAATGACGGCCCGGTCACCATCCCGATGACGGTGCACTGAACGCCGTCGGCCCTTCGCCCCGCTTCCGCAAGGTTTGGCCCATGACCGCCATCGTCCGTTTTGACCTGCCGGCCACCGCGCCGGTCATCGACCAGCCCCGCGAAGAGCGGCGCGAAGTCGGTGCGCCGCTGCGGTCCACCTGGACCCTGTACGAGAGCGCGCCCGAGGGCCTGTGCGCCGGCATCTGGGACTGCGAGCCCGGCCGCTGGCGCATCGCCTTCGGTCCGACCGAGCACGAGTACTTCCATGTGCTGCACGGCCGCGCCCGGCTGCATGCCGAGGACGGTTCGGTGACCGACATCGGTCCGGGCCAGGCGGTCGTCATTCCGCCCAACTTCCGCGGCTCCTTCGAGGTGCTGGAAGCGCTGCGCAAGCACTTCGTCATCGTCGAGAAGTGAGGGCGCGCCAGCGCCGCTTCAGTCGTCCTCGCGGCTGGCGGCCAGGCGCTGTTTGACCTCGACCAGCAGGTCGCGCAGCTGGGCGCTGTCGCGCAGGCTGCGGGGCTGCCATTCCGGCGTGCGGCTCAGGCGCCGCGCCAGGGACAGCGTCAGCGCGGTGCCGTCGGCCGACACGGCCAGATCCCGCAGCAGGGCCTGCCCCTGCCGTTCGAAGCGGCCCTCTCGTTCGGTCAGCCCGGCCTCGCGCAGTTCGCGCCGCAGGCGCTGCAGCGCCTCGGCCGGGCGGAAGGCGGGCGGCTTGAAGAAGTCGGGGTTGAGCTCGAAATCGTCCATGGCCGGA
>JAYSCA010000114.1:0-7032 GCA_041915165.1 Ideonella sp. | reverse complement strand
CCATGCGTCCGATCCCCGGCACCCCGACCCGCATCAAGATCTGTGGCCTGACCCGCGAGGCGGATGTGGCGGCGGCGGTGGCCGCCGGCGCCGACGCCATCGGCTTCGTGCTCTACCCGCGCAGCCCGCGGGCCGTGACGGCCGAGCGGGCCGGGGTGCTGGCCCGCCTGCTGCCGCCGTTCGTCACCCCGGTGCTGCTGTTCGTCAACGCCTCGGACGAGGCGCTCGCCCAGGGGCTGGCGGCGGTGCCGCAGGCCCTGCTGCAGTTCCATGGCGATGAGTCCCCGGCGGACTGCGACCGGCCCGGGCGGCCCTACCTGCGGGCGGCCCGGATGGCGCCAGGCTTCGATTTGTTAGACTTCGGGTCTCGCTACCCCCGCGCCGCAGGCCTGCTGCTGGATGCCCATGTGGAGGGTTACGGTGGTGGTGGAAAGGCATTTGATTGGTCACTCATTCCCGCAAACGTTCCCTCTCCGGTCGTTTTGTCTGGTGGGTTGAATCCTGCAAACGTGATCGATGGGGTGATGCACGTCCGGCCCTGGGCCGTTGACGTCAGCTCCGGCGTGGAGGAGGCCAAGGGCATCAAGGATGCCGGGCTGATGCGCCGGTTCTGCGAGGCGGTGCGCGAGGCCGATGCCCGCATCGCCGATGCACTCACCTGAATGCCAAGGATTCTTTGACCATGTTCGAGTACCACCAGCCCGATGCGTCGGGCCATTTCGGGCCGTATGGCGGCCGCTTCGTCTCGGAGACGCTCACGCACGCGCTCGACGAGTTGCAGGCCGCTTACGAGCACTACCGTCAGGACCCGGAGTTCCAGCGCGAGTACGCCTACGAACTCAAGCACTTCGTCGGCCGGCCCAGCCCGATCTACCACGCCGCGCGTCTGTCGCGTGAGGTGGGGGGCGCGCAGATCTATCTGAAGCGCGAAGACCTGAACCACACCGGCGCCCACAAGGTGAACAACACCATCGGTCAGGCCCTGCTGGCCCGCCGCATGGGCAAGCCGCGCGTGATCGCCGAAACCGGCGCCGGCCAGCACGGCGTGGCCACCGCCACGGTTTGTGCGCGCTACGGCATGGAGTGCGTGGTCTACATGGGCTCCGAGGACGTCAAGCGCCAGAGCCCCAACGTCTACCGCATGCACCTGCTGGGCGCCAAGGTGGTGCCGGTGGAAAGCGGCAGCAAGACCCTGAAGGACGCGCTCAACGAAGCGCTGCGCGACTGGGTCACCAACGTCGAGAACACCTTCTACATCATCGGCACGGTGGCCGGCCCGGCCCCGTACCCGGCGATGGTGCGCGACTTCCAGCGCATCATCGGCGACGAATGCCTGGTGCAGATGCCCGAGATGCTGGGTGGCGACCGCCAACCGGACGCCGTCGTGGCGGCGGTGGGCGGCGGCAGCAATGCCATGGGCATCTTCTACCCCTACATCCCGCACGAGAACGTGCGCCTGATCGGTGTCGAGGCGGCGGGCCTGGGCCTGGAGAGCGGCAAGCATGCCGCCAGCATCTCGGCGGGCTCGCCGGGCGTGCTGCACGGCAACCGCACCTACCTGATGCAGGACGACAACGGCCAGATTATCGAGACCCACTCGGTCTCGGCCGGTCTGGACTACCCCGGTGTCGGCCCCGAGCACGCCTACCTGCACGACATCGGCCGGGCCGAGTACGTGGGCATCACCGACGACGAGGCGTTGACCGCCTTCCACCGCCTGTGCCGCACTGAAGGCATCATCCCGGCGCTGGAATCCAGCCACGCCGTGGCCTACGGCATGAAGCTGGCGGCCACCATGCGCCCGGACCAGCATGTGCTGGTCAACCTCTCCGGCCGGGGCGACAAGGACATCAACACCGTCGCGAAGCTGGCGGGCCTGGAGGGCATCGCATGAGCCGCATTGCCACCACCTTCGAGAAGCTCGGCGCGTCCGGTCGCAAGGCGCTGATTCCCTACATCTGCGCGGGTGACCCGTTCGCCGACGGCACGGTCGACCTGATGCACGCGCTGGCCGCCGGTGGCGCCGACGTGATCGAGCTGGGTGTGCCGTTTTCGGACCCGATGGCCGATGGCCCAGTGATCCAGAAGGCGGCCGAGCGCGCGCTGGCCAGGGGCATCGGCATGGTGCAGGTGCTGGACATGGTCCGCGCCTTCCGCCAGAAGGACGCCACCACGCCGGTCGTGCTGATGGGCTATGCCAACCCGGTGGAACGCTACGACCAGAAGCACGGCGCCGACGCCTTCGTGAAGGATGCCGCCGCAGCCGGGGTCGATGGCGTGCTGATCGTCGACTACCCGCCCGAGGAATGCGCCGAATTCGCGGCCAAGCTGAAGGCGCACGGGCTGGACCTGATCTTCCTGCTGGCCCCCACGTCGACCGAGGCCCGTATGGCCCAGGTCGGCCAGATCGCCACCGGCTATGTCTACTACGTCTCGCTCAAGGGCGTGACGGGCGCCGGCAACCTGGACACCGCCGCGGTGGCCGAGGCCGTGCCGCGCATCCGCCAGCACGTCAAGGTGCCGGTGGGCGTGGGCTTCGGCATCCGCGACGCGGCCACGGCCCAGGCCGTGGGCCGGGTGTCGGACGGCGTGGTGATCGGGTCGCGCCTGATTCAACTGATCGAACACGAGTCTGCGGACCGCGTGCCTGCCGTTGCGACGGCTTTCGTGCGGGATATCCGCCATGCATTGGATGCGCTATAAACGCGCGTCGTTTTGAAAGGAGCCTTGATCCATGAGCTGGCTTGAAAAACTGCTGCCGCCCAAAATCCAGCACACCGACCCGAGCGAGCGCCGCTCGGTGCCGGAAGGCTTGTGGATCAAGTGCCCCTCCTGCGAGTCGGTGCTCTACAAGACCGATCTGGAAGGCAACCAGAACGTCTGCCCCAAGTGCAGCCACCACCACCGCATCGGGGCGCGGGCCCGTCTGGACGCCTTCCTGGATGCCGAAGGTCGTTACGAGATCGGCCAGGAAGTGCTGCCGATCGACGCCCTGAAGTTCAAGGACAGCAAGAAGTACCCGGACCGGCTGAAGGCGGCGCTCGAATCCACCGGGGAGACCGATGCCCTGATCGTGATGGGCGGTGCCGTGATGAGCGTGCCCGTGGTCACGGCCTGCTTCGAGTTCGACTTCCTGGGTGGCTCGATGGGCTCCGTGGTGGGCGAGCGCTTCGTGCGCGGCGTGGAAGCCGCCATTGAGCAGAAGGTGCCCTTCATCAGCTTTGCGGCCAGCGGCGGCGCCCGCATGCAGGAAGGCCTGCTGAGCCTGATGCAGATGGCCAAGACCAACGCGGCCTTGACCTACCTGGCCAAGGCCAAGCTGCCCTACATCAGCGTGCTGACCGACCCGACCATGGGCGGGGTCTCGGCCAGCTTTGCCTTTGTGGGCGATGTGGTGATCGCCGAGCCCAAGGCCCTGATCGGCTTTGCCGGCCCGCGCGTGATCGAGAACACCGTGCGCGAGAAGCTGCCGGAGGGCTTCCAGCGCGCCGAGTTCCTGGTCACCAAGGGCGCGATCGACATGATCGTCGACCGCCGGCAACTGCGCCAAACCATTGCTCACCAGCTGGCCATGTTGCAGCGCCAGAGCGCCGACGCGGTCGCCTGAGTATCCTGTCGTCTTTCGATGCGCCCCGGTCCGCGCGCAGCGGCCCGGGGCGTTGCATTTGAAGAGTCCCTGACGTGTCCCTGCCTGCTTCCCTTGACGAATGGCTCGCCCACTGCGAGCGCCTGCACCCCAAGACCATCGACATGACGCTGGACCGCGTGAAGGCGGTCAAGGAGCGCTTGGGTCTGCATTTCGACTGCCCGGTGATCGCCGTGGCGGGCACCAATGGCAAGGGCTCGACCTGCGCCATGATCGACAGCGTCGCCCGGGCGGCGGGCTGGCGGGTGGGGCTCTACAGCAAGCCGCATCTGGTGCACTTCGAGGAACGCTGCCGCATCAATGGCGAGCAGATTGCCGCCGAGGCGCTGGTGCCCCATTTCGCGGCGGTGGAAGCCGCCCGCGGCGACATCACGCTGACCTATTTTGAGTTCACCACCCTAGCCATCGCCCGCGCGCTGGCCATGGCCGGACTGGATCTGGTGATTCTGGAGGTGGGGCTGGGCGGCCGGCTGGACGCCGTCAATGCCTTCGACGCCGATTGCAGTGTGATCACCAGCGTGGACATCGACCACGTCGAATACCTGGGGCCCGACCGCGAAAGCATCGGCCGCGAGAAGGCCGGCATCCTGCGCCCGGGCCGGCCCGCGATCATTGCCGACCCGGTGCCGCCGGCCAGCGTGATCGCCGCGGGCGAGGCGCTGGGGGCCGATCTGTGGCTGGTGGGGCGCGACTTCAACCAGCAGGGCGATCGCCAGCAGTGGTCCTGGAGTGGGCGAGGGCGGCGCTACCACGCGCTGTCCTACCCGGCGCTGCGCGGCGCCAACCAGTTGCTCAATGCCGCTGGCGCCCTGGCGGCCCTGGAAGCCTTGCGTGACCGGGTGCCGGTCAATGCCCAGGCGGTGCGGGTCGGCTTGGCCACGGTCGAGTTGCCCGGACGTTTCCAGATCGTGCCGGGCCAGCCTGCGCTGGTGCTCGACGTGGCGCACAACGCGCAGTCGGTGGGGGCGCTGGCCCTGAACCTGGACCAGATGGGCTTCTTCCCGCGCACCATTGGCGTGCTGGGGGCCATGCACGACAAGGATCTGCACAGCCTGGTGGCACGGATGGCGCCCCTGGTGGACGTGTGGCATGTGACGGATCTGCCCCTGGCGCGGGCGGCCAGTGCCCAGGAGCTGGCGGCCATCGTGGCCGAGGCTGCGCCCAGCGCGCCGCCGGCCCAATGCCACGCGGCGCCGGCCGAAGCCCTTGCGGCGGCCCTGAAGGCCGCAGACCCGGCTGATAGAATCGTGGTCTTCGGCTCGTTCTACACCGTGGGCGGCGTGCTGAAGGCGGGGCTGCCCCGACTCGGCGCACCGCATCAGGCGTGACGGCCCGCCGTCGCGCGTGAGGATCCGACTGCTTCACCCCAGCCCCGTCTGCCCGAACGCACGCAGCTGCCACGCATGGGATTGCTCTCCAAGTTCAAGTTTCGCCGCACCGAACCGTCTGCCGCCCCGCGCGGGGGCGCTGTCGACCCTGTCGAGCAGGTGCGTGAGGCCCGTCTGAAGGCCCGCCGCCGCCTGATCGGCGTCACGCTGCTGCTGGTGGTCGGCATCATCGGCTTCCCCCTGCTGTTCGAGACCCAGCCGCGGCCGATTCCCGTCGACATCCCGATCGAGATCCCCGCGCGGGATAGCGCGGCCCCGCTGCAGGTGGCCAAGGCGGCGCCGGTGCCCGCCTCGGCCGAGGCGCCGACCCCCAGTGCGCCAGCCCCCAGCGAGCCGTCGCCCAACGAGGCCCCGCCGCAGGAGGTGATGGAGCCCGTCGTGCATCCGTCCGCGCCGCCGGCGCCTACTGTGGTGCCGCCGGCCCCGGTGAAGGCTCCCGTGGAAGCGCCCGCGCCGCCGCCGAAGAAGGCCGAGGCCCCGGCCCACAAGGACAAGCCTGCCGCTGAGCCCAAATCGGCGGACAGCAAGGCAACCCACGCATCCAAGGATGCCAAGGACGCGAAGGCCAAGGAAGCCAAGAGTACCGACAGCAAGAGCGCTGAGCAGAAGCCGGCCAAGGACAGCAAGACCTCCGAGCCAAAGTCGGCCAAGGACACCAAGGCTGCCGACAGCAAGAGCGCGGACAGCAAGGCCGCCAAAGCCGACAGCAAGCCGGCACCGACCAAGGTCGACGCATCAAGCAATGCCAAGCCGGCAGACGCCAAGACCCCTGACGCCAAGTCGGACGAAGGGCGTTTCGTCGTCCAGATCGGCGCCTTTGCCGAAGCCAACGGCGCGCGCGATGCGCGTGGCAAGGTCGAGTTGCTGGGCCTGTCCACCTACACCCAGGTGATCGAATCCTCCAGCGGGCGGCGCATCCGGGTGCGGGTGGGGCCGTTTGCGACCAAGGCCGATGCGGACAAGGCGGCCGCGCGGATCAAGTCGGCCGGCCTGCAGGCGGCGGTCCTCAAGCTCTGAGGCCGGCATGACGCTGACGAGCAGCCTGTCCCCGCTGGATGCGGTGCTGTTGGTGCTGGTGCTGCTGTCCGTCGCGGTCGGCCTCTGGCGGGGCTTGGTGTTCGAGGTGATGTCGCTGGCCGGTTGGGTGGTCGCCTGGTGGGTGGCCAGCCAGGGCGCCGAGGCCGCCGGGCACTGGGTGCCGCTGGGCGAAGAGGGCGGTGCCCTGCGCCTGGGCGGCGGCTTCGTGGTGGCCTTCGTGGTCACGCTGCTGGCCTGGGGGCTGGCCAGCCGTCTCATCAAGATGCTGATCGCCGCCACGCCGCTGACCGTGCCGGACCGCGTGCTGGGCGGTGGCTTCGGGCTGCTGCGCGGGCTGCTGCTGCTGCTGGTGTTGGTCACGGTGGTGGGCTGGACGCCCCTGGCCGGTTCCGAGGGCTGGCGTGACTCCCGCGTGGTGGGCTGGACCCTGGTCCTGCACCAAGTGGTCGAACCCTGGCTGCCCCAACCGTCGCAGGCGGCTTCGCCCGCGGCGCACTTTCTGAATCTTTCCTCCTCTTGAACGGACCCTCCCCATGTGCGGCATCGTCGGCGTGATTTCCAACCAGCCGGTCAACCAACTCATCTATGACGCGCTGCTGCTGCTGCAGCACCGCGGCCAGGATGCGGCCGGTATCGTCACCATGCAGGACACCAAGTGCTACATGCACAAGGCCCGCGGCATGGTGCGTGACGTCTTCCGCACCCGCAACATGCGGGCGCTGCCGGGCAATGTCGGCCTGGGCCAGGTGCGCTACCCGACCGCCGGCAATGCCTACAGCGAGGAAGAGGCGCAGCCCTTCTATGTCAATGCGCCGTTCGGCATCGTGCTGGTCCACAACGGCAACCTGACCAACGCGCACGCATTGAAGACGGAGCTGTTCGACATCGACCGCCGCCACATCAACACCGAGAGCGACACCGAGGTGCTGATCAACATCCTGGCGCACGAGTTGGAACAGA
>JAYSCA010000113.1:2130-7041 GCA_041915165.1 Ideonella sp. | reverse complement strand
TACATGTGGTGGTGGGTGTTCACCAGACCGGGGATCACGAGGTGGCCCCGGGCGTCGATCACCTCGTCGGCCTCGCGCGGCAGGCTCTCGGCCGGGCCGATGGCCTCGATCGCGCGGCCGCGGATCAGCACGCTGGCGCGCGGCAGTTCGCGGCGCTGGTCGTCCACCGTGACCACCAGGTCGGCGTCGCGGATCAGCAGGGTCGGTTCGGTCGTGGGCATGGGGCGGTGGAAATCGGTGGGGTCAATCGGGTTGGTCGGCGCGGGGGCCGAGTTCCGCCCGCATGCGGCGGCGGAGTTCCGCCACCACCGCCGGCAGGTCGTCGGGCAGCTGCATCGTACCGGCGCGGGTCTGGGGCGCCTCAGGGCCGAAGCTGTCGCGCAGCACGCTGTCCATGCCCGGCGTCAGGACCGTCGTGGCCCAGTGGGCGAAGCGGCCATCGGCCCAGTGGTCCAACGTGTCCACCGGGAGCTCGGCCGGGGCGCTGCCCTCGCAGGCGGACAGACCGGGCACCCGCCAGGGGGCCAGGGCCAGCCGGCCATCGTCTTCCATCCCCAGATAACGGCGCGCGATGAAACCATTGGCCGGCCAGCCGCTGCTGGGGTTCCACCACAGGCCTTTCACCCGCTCCATTGCTTCGGTGGTCACCGCGCGGGGCTGGACCTGCAGTTCGGCCAGCAGTGGCGCCAACTGGGCGGTCAGGGCGGGCAGCAGGTCATGGTCCGGGTCGGCCAGCGCCCGTTCGGCCAAGGCCAGCCCCACCCGGTGGGAGGGCAGGTCATCGACCGAGAAGGCGGATGCGCGCTCGGAGAAACCCCACAGCGTGCTGTAGCCGTACCAAGTCAGCACCTCGTGCCAGGCCAGCACCCAGTCCGCATGGCGGCGCGCCAGCTGCAGGGCCAGTGTCGGCGCCAGGGTGGCCCGCTCCTCGGCCGACAGCGGGGCGGGAAAGCGCACCTGGAAATGCACTCCACGCTCGCCACCGTCGAAATCCAGCGTGGGCGCGCCGTCCTGCAAGGCCCGCAGGAACAGGACATACAGATGCAGGGTCCAGTCGGCGGCATTGCGGATGTGCACCAGGTCCAGAAAGCCCAGGCGACAGCTGTAGACGATGCCCAGGGCCTCCTGGCTGTGGTCCCGCCAGGCATGGGTGCCCAGGTTGCTCGGGTCGGCCAGCGTGTTGGGCAGGAAGAACAGCGTGTACGGGGTGGGCAGGGTGCCGCCTCGGCCCGCCGGTGTCGGCGGCAGTTCGCCAGGTCTGGGCGGCCGCGCCCACGCCGGTCCGGTGAGCACCAGGGCCAGCAGCAGGGACACGAGGCGGGTCGTCATGGGGGCGCGGTCGCTGGTATCGTGGGCCGTTCCGACCAGCCCGTGGGGCGATTGTCCCTCCCGCCATGCCGCGCTTTTCCGCCAACCTGTCGATGCTGTTCACCGAACAGCCGTTTCTGCAACGCTTTGCGGCCGCGCGTGCCGCTGGCTTTGCGGCGGTCGAGTTCCAGTTCCCCTACGACTGGCCGGCCGAGGCGCTGGCGCAGGCACTGACGCAGGCGGGGGTGACGGCCGTGCTGCACAACCTGCCCGCGGGGGACTGGGCTGGCGGGGATCGCGGCATCGCCGCGGACCCGGGCCGGGTGGCCGAATTCCGGGCCGGCGTGCCCCAGGCGCTGGCCTACGCCCGCGTGCTGAGCGTGCCGCGCTTGAACCTGCTGGCCGGGCGCGTTCCCGCGGGCGTGAGCGCCGGCCTGGCCCGCGAGACCTTGCTGGAGAACATCCGCTTCGCCGCCCGGGCGCTGGCTGCCGAGGGGCGCACGCTGCTGATCGAGCCGATCAACACCCACGATGTGCCGGGCTTTTGCGTGCACCGCAGCGACCAGGCCCTGGCGCTGATCGCCGAGGCCGGCGAGCCCAACGTGCAACTGCAGTACGACCTCTACCACGCCCAGCGCATGGAGGGCGACCTGGCTGCCACGCTGGCGCGGGCGCTGCCGCAGATCGGCCACATCCAGTTTGCCGACAACCCCGGGCGGCACCAGCCCGGCACCGGCGAGCTGAACTTCGGCTTTCTGTTTGCCGAGCTGGACCGCCTGGGCTACGCCGGCCACGTGGGGGCGGAGTACTTGCCCCTGGGCAGCACCGAATCCAGTCTGGACGGATGGGCGCCCTGGCGCCACAGAGGTGACGCATGAGCGCATGGACCGATGCCCGTGCCCGCGCCCTGTTGCGCGGGCTGTTTGACGAAGCCGTGCGGGTGGCCCGGCCCGACGCGATGCTGGCCGCGCAGCTGCCGCCGCCGCCCGTGGGCGGGCGCACGCTGGTGCTGGGGGCCGGCAAGGCCGGAGGCGCGATGGTGGCGGCGCTGGAAGCCGCCTGGCCTGCCGAGGCACCGCTGTCCGGTCTGGTCGTCACCCGCTATGGGCACACCCCGCCGGGCTGGTCGGATCACCCGCACCGCATCGAACTGGTGGAGGCGGCGCATCCCGTGCCCGACGCGGCCGGCCAACAGGCCGCCGAACGCATGCTGGCGCTGACCCGGGGGCTGACCGAGCACGATCTGGTGATCTGCCTGATCTCGGGCGGGGGCTCGGCCCTGCTGAGCCTGCCCCAGCCCGGGCTGAGCCTGGCGGACAAGCAGGCGGTCAACCGAGCCTTGCTGGCCAGCGGCGCGCCGATCGGGGCCATGAACATGCTGCGCAAGCACCTCTCGGCGATTAAGGGCGGACGGCTGGCTGCCGCCTGTGCGCCGGCCCGCGTGCTCAGCCTGTTGATCTCGGATGTGCCGGGCGATGACCCGGCCGTGATCGCCAGCGGACCCACGGTGCCCGACCCCAGCACCTGCGCCGAGGCCCTGGCCCTGGTGGACCACTACCACATCGCGCTGCCCGCAGCGGCTCGGGAGGCCTTGCAACAAGGCCGTTGGGAAACCCCCAAGCCTGGAAACAGCTGCTTTGCCCGCACCGAGGCCCGGGTCATCGCGGCGCCCCGCCAGAGTCTGTTGGCGGCCGCGGCGCTGGCGCGCCAGCAAGGCCTGGCCGTGCACCTCTTGTCCGACGAGATCGAGGGCGAATCGGTCGACGTGGGGCGGGTGCATGCGGCGCTGGCTCGGGCCTGCCGGCGCCATGGCGAGCCCTTCGCCGCGCCCTGCGTGATCCTGTCCGGTGGCGAGACCACCGTCACGCTGCCACCGCCGGGCAGCGGGGCGCCCACCGGCCGGGGCGGCCGGGCCACCGAATTCCTGCTGGGCACCGCGCTGGCGCTGGCCGGCGAGCCGGGCATCTGGGCGCTGGCGGGCGACACCGACGGCATCGACGGGGTGGAGGACAACGCCGGCGCCTGGGTCACCCCGGACACGCTGGCCCGGGCGGCCGCCCTTGGCCATTCGCCAGCGGCGCACCTGGCGGGCCACGATGCCTACGGCCTGTTCGCCGCGCTGGGCGACCTATTGGTCACCGGACCAACCCTGACGAATGTGAACGACTTCCGGGCCCTGCTGGTCACCTGAGCTGCGGTATGGTCGGTGGCATGCAAGATATCAGTGTGATCCAGTGGCTGGGTGCCGGGCTGTTCGCCGTGGCGCTTCTGCACACGTTTTCGACCAAATTCTTCGAAAAACTGGCCCATCGCCAACCGGAACATGCCGGCATCTGGCATTTGCTGGGCGAGGTGGAGGTCGTGTTCGGCTTCTGGGCCATGGTGCTGTTGATCGCCATGTTCGCCTTCGAGGGCCAGCACGCGGCGGTGCAGTACCTGGACACGCGCAACTTCACCGAGCCGATGTTCGTGTTCGCCATCATGGTGATGGCCGGCACGCGGCCCATCCTGCAGCTGGCGGCGCGCCTGGTGCACCTGGTGGCGGCGCTGCTGCCGATCCCTCGCAGCCCGGCCATCGTTTTCGTCACGCTGTCGCTGGTGCCACTGCTGGGCTCCTTCATCACCGAGCCGGCCGCGATGACGCTGGCGGCCATGCTGCTGCGCAACGGTCTCTACGCCGCGCCGGTGTCCGAGCGCCTGAAGTACGCGGTGCTGGGCGTGCTGTTCGTCAACGTCTCCATCGGCGGCACCTTGACGCCGTTTGCGGCGCCGCCGGTGCTGATGGTGGCCGAGGCCTGGGGCTGGGATCTGTCGTTCATGATCACCCACATCGGTGACCGCGCCGCCCTGGCCGTGCTGGTCAACGCGGCCCTGCTGACCGCGCTGTTCTGGCGTGAGCTGACCACGGTCTCCGGCAAACCCACGGCCGCCGAGGATCTGGTGCCCTGGCCGATCACCCTGGTGCATGTGGCCTTCCTCGCCGGGGTGGCGGCGTTCTCGCACCATCCGCCGGTGTTCATGGGCCTGTTCCTGTTCTTCCTGGGCTTCACCCATGCCTATGAGCGCTACCAGAACCCGCTGATCCTGCGCGAGTCGCTGCTGGTGGCCTTCTTCCTGGCCGGCCTGGTGGTGCTGGGTGGGTTGCAACAATGGTGGTTGCAACCGGCCCTGATGGCGATGGACGCCGATGCGGTCTACTTCGGGGCCACGGCGCTGACGGCCGTCACCGACAACGCCGCGCTGACCTACCTGGGCTCGCTGGTGCCGGGTCTGAGCCTGGAGTTCAAGCTGGCGCTGGTCACCGGGGCGGTCACCGGTGGGGGCCTGACGCTGATCGCCAACGCCCCCAACCCGGCGGGCGCGGCCCTGCTGAAGGGCAGCTTCTCTCAGCAGGCCATCCAGCCGGTGGCCCTGCTGTTGGCGGCCCTGGGCCCGACACTGGTGGCGATGGCGGCTTTCCGGCTGGTCTGACCGGGGCGAGGACACCCTGAAACAGCAACGGCGCCCCGCGGGGCGCCGTTCTCTTGTGGGCTGACGAGGGGCCTGGGGCCCCGGGGACTCAGCGCATCGAACCGGTCTGCATGTAGCGCAGGTGCCAGCTCA
>JAYSCA010000113.1:0-2120 GCA_041915165.1 Ideonella sp. | reverse complement strand
CAGGTGCGGGGTGTGACGGCCACCACCGCTTTCCAGGGCGCGGTTGAAGTAGTCGTGCAGCGCCGGGCGGAAGTCCGGGTGGGCGCAGCGGTCGATCACCAGCTGCGCGCGCTGGCGCGGCGACAGACCCCGCAGGTCGGCCAGACCCTGTTCGGTGACGATGATCTGCACATCGTGCTCGGTGTGGTCCACGTGGCTGGCCATCGGCACGATGCAGGAGATCTTGCCGTCCTTGGCGGTCGACGGGGTCATGAAGATCGACAGGAAGGCGTTGCGGGCAAAGTCGCCCGAACCGCCGATGCCGTTCATGATCGAGGTGCCCATCACGTGGGTCGAGTTGACGTTGCCGTAGATGTCGGCTTCGATCATCCCGTTCATCGCGATGATGCCCAGGCGGCGCACCAGCTCGGGGTGGTTGCTGATTTCCTGCGGGCGCAGCACGATGCGTTCGCGGAACTCGTCCAGCCGGTCGGTCAGCTCTTCCAGCGCGGCGGGGCTGAGCGAGAAGGCGGTGGCCGAGGCGGTGGTCATCTTGCCGGACTTCAGCAGCTCCAGCATGCCGTCCTGCAGCACTTCGGTGTAGGCGGTCAGGTTCTCGAACGGGCTGTCCAGCAGGCCGGCCATCACGGCGTTGGCGATGTTGCCCACGCCCGACTGCAGCGGCAGCAGGTTGGCCGGCAGGCGGCCGCGCTTCACCTCGTCCTGCAGGAATTCGATGATGTGGCCGGCGATCTTGCGCGAGTTTTCGTCGGGCGGGGTGAAGGCGCTGTTGCGGTCGGCGTGGTTGGTTTCCACCACGGCCACCACCTTGGACGGGTCGACGCGGAAGTAGGCCTCGCCGATGCGGTCGTTCGGGCGCACCAGCGGGATGGGCTGGCGGTTCGGCGGCAGCTGGGTGCCGTAGTAGATGTCGTGCATGCCCTCCAGCTTGGGGCTCTGCCAGCTGTTGACCTCGAGGATGATCTTGTCGGCCAGGTCCAGCCAGGTCTTGTTGTTGCCGATCGACGAGGAGGGGATCAGGCGGCCATCTTCCAGGATGCCGGACACCTCGACCACGGCCACGTTCAGCGGGCCGTAGAAGCCGAACCAGACGAACTGGGCGACGTGCGAGAGGTGGATGTCCAGGTACTCCATCTCACCGGCGTTGATGCGCTTGCGGCTGGTGGGGTCCGACTGATAGGGCATGCGCATCTCGACGCCGTTGGCGCGGGCCAGCGCACCGTCCAGCTCGGGGGCGGTGGAGGCGCCCGTCCAGACGCCGACGCGGAATTCCTGACCGGCGCCATGGGCGGCTTCGATGCGGCGGGCCAGTGCGGCCGGCACCTCCTTGGGGTAGCCGGCGCCGGTGAAGCCGCTCATGCCGACGTTGTCACCGTGGCTGATGAGGGCGGCCGCTTCATCGGCGGACATGATTTTGCTGCGCAGGGCGGGATTGAGGATGCGGGATGCGTCGGACATGGCAGATCAGATCAGGCGGGGTAAAGAACGGCAGGGGGTATTCCGCCCCCCAAGAGAGCGAAGGCGAAATCATCGCTGCTACTTAATGAAAAACGCTTAAGGGTTTTCCCTTGATCTGGCACAGGCCGTCCTGCGGAAAGGCGGCGCAGGTGTCTTGACCGGACCGGGTCCGGCGGGGGCGCTGCGGTCCGCCGGGCGGCATTTCCCCGTGCTTGATCTGGCGCAACCCCCCTGGCCAGCCCCTGGGAGACAGTGGCAACACGATTTGAGCGACACCACCGCGACATCACGCCAGCAAGGCGGCACAAGCATGAGCCCTCCCACCATCCTGACCCCAGCGCTGGGCACGACTTCCGAGCGTGCTGCGGCCGTGAGGTTGCGCCTGCCGGCCCGTCCGGTGGGGGCTGTGCGCGGCGTTGCGCCCCAAGGGGGCATGCTGGATGCAGCGGTGTGGGAGCGCTTGCTGGGCGGGGAGCCGGTCCGGGCGGTGGAAAGCACCGCCTTGGGCGGCATCGCGCGTCTGTTGCAGGTGTCCCCGGGTGGCATGGTGTTTTCCGCGGGGGAGCCGGCCCATGGCCTGTTGGCCGTGCTGGACGGGGACGTGGCCCTGGGGTGTCATGCCACGGACGGCAGTTTCCGCACCGAGCGGCATCTGCATGGCC
>JAYSCA010000112.1:0-7091 GCA_041915165.1 Ideonella sp. | reverse complement strand
CGCTGCAGCACGGCGACGGCGGCGGCCGGTTGGCCGGCGCGGAACCAGCCTTCGCTGACGGCGTCCAGCAGGCCGGCGTCGTCGCCGGCGCGTTGTTCGGCCTCACCCAGCCGGCCCTGGGCCACGGCCTGGTGCACGCGCACCCGCTGTTCCAGGGCCCGCATGCCGGCCGAGCGCTGCGCGGGCGGGACCATGGCCAGGTCGTCCAGCGCGCCGGCATCGTCGTCCAGCGCCTCGCGGATCAGACCACGGGCAAAGCGCATGTCCTCGTCGTGGGGGGCCAGGGCCACGCCTTCGTCCATCACGCGACGGGCGGCCTCGGGCTGTTGCAGGCGCAGCTGCAAGCGGGCCAGCTGGTGGCGCAGCCAGGGATCGCGGGGCGCCAGGTCCAGCGCCGGGCGCAGGGTGGCCAGCGCCTGGGCGAATTGGCCTTGTTCACTCTGGGCCGTGGCCTGGGCCCGCAAGGCGTCGACCGGGTCGGTGGCCGGGGCGGCAGGCGTCGGCGTGGTGACGGCGGTTGGCGCAACAGGCTGGGCGGCCAGCCGGGGGGCGGTGCGACGGGTTCGGGCCACCAGTCGCGCGGCGCGGGGCGCGGTCGACGGCGTGGCGCTGGCCCCGGCGCTGCCGGTGGCCAGCCTGGTCGCGGGGGCGGGCGGCGCGGTCAGCACCATGGGCGGGCGTTCGCCCAGCAGCGCGGCCACTTCCAGGCCCAGGCTGCCGACGGCCGGCGCACCGGCCGGGAAGAGTTCTCGGGCCAGCGCCGCGGCCTCGGCCTTGCGGCCGGCCCGGGCCATCAGCCGCATCTGGGACAGGCGGCTGGCGTCGGGGCCGTAGGCCTGGATCATCTGCGCCAGGGCCTGCGTGGCCGGCGCCTGCGGATGCCGCTGGCGCAGCAGGGCATAGCGCTGCTGCGCCCGTTCGGGGTGGCGCTCGCGCAGGTCCAGCTCACCCAGCAGGGCCAGCGCCACCGGGTCGTCGGCCTGCAGGGCCAGAGCCTTGTTGAGCAGCGGCCGGGCCAGGTCGTTGCGGTTCTTGCCGCTCCACAGCAGGGCCGCGGCGATCAGCTCTTCCTGCGGCGTGCGGGCCACCCAGGGGGCGGCCGCGGCGGGCCAGGCCAGGCTCAGCGCCACGGCCAGGGCCGCCCAGCGCGGGGCGGCGGAACCGGCGGCCACCGAGCGGTGCCGCGGCCCCACCGCAGGCATGCGGCGTGCGGGCATGCTCAGGCTCCCAGGCCGAGTCGGCGGCGGGCGCGCACCCGCAGGGCCACGTAGAGCGCGAAGGCGAGGAACAGGCCGGTCACGATGCCGACCAGGGCCAGCAGCACCGGGTGCTGGTGCAGCACGAACCAGGCCCGGCGCCACCAGGGCAGGTCGCCGACGTACTGGACCTCGTTGATGCGGAAGCTCTCGATCGCCTTGCCGCGCAGCAGGGCCAGGTCGCCACGCATCTGGCTGATCTTGTAGGTGTCGTTGAGGGCCAGGGCCAGCGCGCGCTGGGCCTCGGCATCGGTGCCGATCAGCGCCACCGCGTGGTGGTCGCCGTCCAGCGGTGAGCGGAAGCCGGCCACGGCCGCCAGCGCACCCGTGCCGCTCAGCACGGCACTGCCTTCCCCTTCGTGGGGCAGGTGTTCGGGTTCCAGGCGGAACAGGTCGCTCAGCTGGTCCAGCGAGCGGTCCAGCGGACGCAGCGAGCGCTTGCCCTGCTCGATCAGGGCCGGCAGATCGCGCTGCCAGCCGGTCAGCAGGCGGTCCTGGCCGTGGCTGACGATCAGCAGGTCAGAGTCCTTGGCCTGGGCCGCCTGCGAGGCCGGCAGCAGGTTGAAGCGCGTGCCGGCATAGCCGGTGGCCACGCCCATGCGGGCCATGGCCGTCAGGTAGAGCTCCAGATCGGCCGGGGTGGGCGCATCCGGCAGGACGACGGTGGTGCGGGCCAGGTCGGCGTACTTCGTGAACGGGAAGCCGCTGTTCGCGAAGGCCGCCAGGTTGGGCATGGCCAGGTAGTGGTAGAAGCCCGACAGGTCGATGGTGGACTGCGGGTCGACCGCGGCGCGCAGCTCCGGCGACGGGGTGGACTGGCACTTGCCGAAGTCCGATGGCGGGATCTTGAAGGCGAACTGCAGCTGGTTCTCGCCACCGATCAGGAAGGCCGGGTAGCGGAAGTCCGAGCGGGCCTGGTATTCACCGTTGCTCAGCAGCGGCAGCAGCATCTTGCGCACGCCGGAGGATTCGTCCTGCGCGGCCTGCAGCGGGTAGGAGCGGATGAACTGGTCGTTGATGCCCAGGTCCAGCGAGCCGCGGTCCGACAGGTTGGTGGGCGTGTAGCGGTAGTACAGGTCCATCGGCACGCCCTGGCTGTGCCAGGTGAACAGGTCGGGCGCCATGCGGGTGTTGATCCGCACCACGCTGTCCAGCACGATGCCGCGCAGCTGCAGTTCCTGGTTGGACTGGATCAGCTCGGCCAGCTGCACCGGCCGCTGGGTGTTGATCCAGCGCGGCGCGTCATAGGCCTGGCGCAGCGGCGGCAGCTTCAGCTGGTCCACCGCCAGGCTGTTGCCGGACAGGGCCGGCTTGGCCACTGCCAGCGCCTGGGCGGCCTGTTGCACCTGGGCGTCGTCCCGGCCCAGCAGCAGCAGCAGCTTGTAGGCGGGGGCCTTCGGGTTGGCGATCATCCGCAGCGTGGGCTGCTGCACTGGCGGCTGGTCCTTCAGAAAGTCCGGCCGGTCGGCGTTGGTGGCCAGCACGACGGCATGGCGGTCGGTGGGCAGGGCGTTCTGCAGCACCTGGAAGTGGTTGCCGCGGTAGGCGGCCAGCGTGCCCAGCCAGCTCGCCAGCGCGCCGGAGGCCTTCAGCACGCCGGGCGCCGGGCGGGGGCTGGTCACCACGGTCACGTCCACCGGGCGGTTGTCGCGCGGGTCGAAGAAGGGGGCAGGCAGCAGGGCCAGGTCGTCGCGCAGCGGCAGCTGGCGCAGCTTCAGGTCCAGGTAGCTGTCGTTGCTGATGCTGGCCCACAGGCTGCTGTGGGTCGGGAACTCGCACTCCAGCGTGTAGTGGCCGATCAGCTTGAAGCGCAGCCGGTTGTAGTCGGTGAAGTAACGCGGGTCCAGCGACAGCTCGATGGACTGCGGCTTGCCGGCCAGCGTCTTGTCCACCGGCACGGTCTGCAGCACCTCGTCGTTGAGCAGCACCTCCAGATGGGACAGCTCGGGCAGCAGCGCGGGCGAGAAGGTGAAGGTCAGGTGCAGCGTGGCCGCTTCGACCAGTTCGTCGAGCCGCACGCCCATGTCCAGGCTGGCGCTGCCCTCGGTGCCGCGCAGCGTGAAGGGCGTGGCCACGCCCAGGTCCTTGAAGCGCACGCGCGCGTTGCGCGCCGGCAGGTCGGCCAGGCTGGCTGGCAGCGTGGCGGCCTGGCTGGCCGCGGCGACCGGCGTCGGCAGCAGCGGGTGGGGCAGGGGTGCCCCCTGCGCGGCCACCGGGGCCGGCAAGGCCATGCTGAAGGTGGCCGCCAGGCTGGCAGCGCACAGGGCGAAAGAACGGTATGCGGTCATCAGGGTCAGGTCGCGGTAAGGCCACTGCCGGCGGACACATGTCGCCGGACCTTCCCGGTGCACCTGACTGGATCACGGCCCCTGGGACCGCAACGGTCGGGAGCGCCGTGGATTCCCCCTGTATCGACAGGGTGTAATTCAGTCTATAGGCCGAACTAACCGTTCTCTTAACCCCGATGGGGGCAAGCTATCGAAATAAGGCAGTTGTGTGACAAAGTGCTTCAGACGGAAACGTCTCGCGCCTTCAAAAAGACGCTCAATTGCCGAGCTTCGCCACGGCCTTCAGGCCTTCGATCAGCACCGTCACCCAGGTGGCGAAGTCCTCGTCGAGCGGCTGCTCCTGGCCATTGCTCCAACGCAGGATGAAGGCCTGGTTGGCCAGCGCCGGCAGGTGGCGTGCCAGGGTGGCGCCCTGCGTGGGCGTGAGCTGGGTCAGGCGCGCGCGCTGCGCCTGCGACCAGCCGGCCGGGTCGTCGTCGGGCAGGGGCGCGAGCTCCAGCGTGACGAAGCCCACCAGCCCGGCGATCACCGTGTTGTAGGCCCGGCGCAGCCCGCTGCCCTGGAAGCCCGCGCCTTCCAGCAGGGCCAGCAGGCGGTCCACCAGGGCCAGGTTGGCCCCCTCGTTGGAGACGAGCTGCGCGCCCAGCACCGGGGCGATGTGGGGGTGGCGGCGCACGGCGGCGCGGTAGTGGTTCAGCAGTTGGCGCAGCTCGGCCGTCCATTCGCCGGCCGGGTCGGGCAGCGGCAGATCGGCCAGGGCCAGCGCCACCGCGCCGGCCACCAGCGCGTTGCGGCTGGGCACGTACCAGTACAGCGCCGTCGGGTAGACCTGCAGCGCGCGGGCCAGGTCGCGCACGCTGAAGCGCTCCACCCCGTGCGCGTCGATCAAGGCCAGGGCCGCGGCCAGGATGCGCTCGCGGCTCAGACCGGGGGCGCTGGGGTCGGTGCGGGGGCGGCGGGGCATGGGCAGGCGAGGGTGGGCGCGGAACAGGAGCGCATTGTGCGTGCACGGCCGGCGGGGCGGAACGGGCCGTGCGTGGCCGGCCAAAGCGGCCTAGAATTTAGTTGTACACCGTACAGGAGCATCCGATGTCCTCGTTCTCTCCCGCCGAACGCTCGGCCGCGCTGGACCAGGCGCTGGCCGCCGAAACCGGCGCCTATGCCGCGCGCAACCCGCGCAGCGCCGCGGCCCTGGCCACGGCCTGTGCCGCACTGCCGGGGGGCAACACCCGCAGCGTGCTGTTCCACCCGCCGTTTCCGCTGTCGATGGCGCGCGGCGAAGGCTGCCGCCTGTGGGACGAGGACGGCCATGTCTACCTGGATGCGCTGGGGGAATTCACCGCCGGCCTGTATGGCCACTCGCACCCGGTGATCCGCGAGGCCATCACCCAGGCGCTGGACGGTGGTATCAACCTGTCCTCGCACACCGCTCGCGAAGGCCTGCTGGCGCGCGAGATCCAGCGCCGCTTTCCGGCCATGGCGCTGCTGCGCTTCACCAATTCCGGCACCGAGGCCAACCTGCTGGCCATCGCCACCGCCAAGGCCCACACCGGGCGGGAGCGGGTGCTGGTGTTCCGTGGCGCCTACCACGGCGGGGTGCTGAGCTTTGGGGGCGGCGGCTCGCCGATGAACGTGCCGCATGCCTGGCTGCTGGCGCACTACAACGACCTGGCCAGCGCCCAGGCCCTGGTGGCCGAGCATGGCGCCCAGCTGGCGGCCATCGTGGTCGAGCCGATGCTGGGCTCGGGCGGCTGCATCCCGGGCGAGCCGGCCTTTCTGCACGGGCTGCGCCAACTGGCCACCCAGTGCGGCGCGCTGCTGATCCTGGACGAGGTGATGACTTCGCGCCTGTCCTTCGGCGGCCGGCAGGCGCTGTTGGGCCTGCGCCCGGACCTGACCACGGCCGGCAAGTACCTGGGCGGTGGCCTGTCGTTTGGCGTGTTCGGCGGCCGGGCCGACGTGATGGCCGGTTTCGACCCGCGCCGGGCCGATGCCTGGGCCCATGCCGGCACCTTCAACAACAACGTGCTGACGCTGGCCGCCGGCCACGCCGGCCTGAGCCGCGTGCTGGACGCCGCCGCGCTGCAGGCGCTCAACGCCCGCGGTGACGCCCTGCGCGAGCGGCTCAACCAGGTGCTGCGGCAGCAGGGCGTGGCCATGCAGTACACCGGGTTGGGCTCGCTGATGAACCTGCACGCCACGGCGGCGCCGGTGCAGGCGCCTGAGGACCTGGCGCAGACCGACGCCCGCGCCAAGGACCTGCTGTTCTTCGCCCTGCTGGCGCGCGGCGTCTTCACCGCGCGGCGCGGCATGATCGCGCTCAGCCTGCCGTTCGGCGAGGCCGAGTGCGAAGCCCTGGCGCAGGCCTTCGAGGACGCGGTGCGGACCCACCGGGCGGTGCTGCCGCCCAGTGCGCCTCGGGCTTGAGGCCGCCTCAGCCGGCCGGTGGGGTGGCTTGCCGGCCGGCCTGCAGGCGTTCCAGCAGCACCTCGTAGACCGGGCGCGAGCGCAGCAGCTCGGCCACCACGTGGGCGGCCAGGCAGGCGGCCACCAGGCTGAGCAGGTGGTTGAAGTTGCCGCTCATCTCCAGGATCAGCACCGCCCCGGTGATGGGCGCCCGCACCACGGCGGCAAAGAAGGCCGCCATGCCGATGATCATGAAGTTCATGGCCTGGTGCGGGGCTGTCCATCCCATGCCGGCCAGCCCCTGGCCCAGGCCGTCGCCCAGCAGCGCGCCACACACCAGCAGTGGCAGGAAGATGCCGCCCGGCACGCCACTGCCGTAGCACAGCGCCGTGAACAGCAGCTTCGCCGCGAACAGCAGTGGGATCGCCGTCAGCGCGACCTGGGCTCCGGCCAGGCTTTCGATCAGCGGGTGGCCGCCGCCCAGCACCGGCGCCAGCCACCAGGCCAGGGGCAGGGTGAGCAGCAGCGGCAGCACCGGCCGCGCGATGGGCGGCAGGCCCAGGCGCGGGTACAGGTCCTGCGCGGCATAGAGCGCCCGTTTGAACAGATCCCCGCCCAGCGCGCACAGCGCCCCCAGCAGCAGCACCCAGGGCAGGTCGGCCACCGGCAGCACCTGCACGGTGTGGAACTGGAAGATCGGGCCCAGGCCGAAGAAGCGGCTGGCCACGGAATCGGCGGCCAGCGAGGCCCCCATTGCGCAGGCCAGCAGCAGCGGCGAGATGTGCCGGCGCAGCTCTTCCAGCGCGAACAGCACCCCGGCCAGCGGGGCGTCGAAGGCGGCCGACAGACCCGCCGCCGCGCCCGCGGTGACCAGCCACTGGCGCTCCGCCGGCCGGCGCCGGGTGGCCGCGCGTGTGGCTTCGCCCAGGTAGGCCCCGATCTGCACCGAGGGACCCTCCCGCCCCAGCGACAGCCCGCAGCCGATGCCCAGCACGCCGCCCAGCAGTTTGGCGGGCAGCTCGGGCCACCAGCTCAGCGGCAGCCGGTGGGCCAGCGCCCCTTCGATCTGCGGGATGCCGGAGCCCTTGATCAGCGGCCGCCAGGCCACCAACGCCCCCAGCAGCAGCCCCAGGGCCGTCAG
>JAYSCA010000111.1:0-7103 GCA_041915165.1 Ideonella sp. | reverse complement strand
GCCTGAAATGGAGCTGCCGACGGGGCTTGCTTGAAAACGACCTGTTCATGGAACGGTTCTTCCGCCGCTACGAAGAGACATTGACGGCGCGGCAGGTGGAAGGACTTCAATTGCTGATGGACTTGGCGGACAACGACCTGCTGGACCTGCTGCTTGCGCGCAAGGATCCCGAAGGTCCGCTGGACATTCCCGCAGTGCGGGACGTTCTGGCGCAGTTGCGCCAACCCGCTTGATGGTTTTGAGTGAGAAAGGACCCGACGATGACTCCCTCCGACGTGAAAGCCACCCTGTCTTTTTCGGATGGCAGCCCCAGCATGGAATTGCCGATCTACAAGGGCACGATCGGGCCCGACGTGATCGACATCCGCAAGCTGTATGGCCAGACTGGCAAGTTCACCTATGACCCCGGCTTTCTGTCGACGGCGTCGTGCAACTCGTCCATCACCTACATCGATGGCGACAAGGGTGAACTGCTGTACCGCGGCTACCCGATCGAGCAGCTGGCCGTGAACTGCGACTACCTGGAAACCTGCTACCTGCTGCTGAACGGCGAACTGCCGAACGCAACGCAGAAGGCCGACTTCCAAGCCAGCGTGACCAACCACACGATGGTCAACGAGCAGATGCAGTTCTTCCTGCGTGGCTTCCGCCGCGATGCGCACCCGATGGCCGTGATGACCGGTCTGGTGGGCGCTCTGTCGGCCTTCTACCACGACAGCACCGACATCAATAACCCCGAGCACCGCGAAATCGCGGCGATCCGCCTGATCGCCAAGATGCCGACGCTGGTGTCGATGGCCTACAAGTACACCGTCGGCCAGCCCTACATCTATCCGAAGAACGACCTGTCCTATGCGGGCAACTTCCTGCGGATGATGTTCGCCACCCCGTGCGAAGAGTACAAGGTGAGCCCGGTCATCGAGCGCGCGCTCGACCGCATCTTCATCCTGCATGCCGACCACGAGCAGAACGCCTCGACCTCCACCGTGCGCCTGTGCGGCTCGTCGGGCACCAACCCGTTCGCGGCCATCGCGGCCGGCGTGGCCTGCCTGTGGGGCCCGGCCCACGGCGGCGCCAACGAAGCCTGCCTGAACATGCTGGAAGACATCCAGGCCATGGGCGGCGTGGCCAAGGTGGGCGAGTTCATGAACCAGGTGAAGGACAAGAACTCGGGCGTGCGCCTGATGGGCTTCGGTCACCGCGTCTACAAGAACTACGACCCGCGCGCCAAGCTGATGCAGGAAACCTGCAAGGAAGTGCTGCAGGAACTGGGCCTGGAGAACGACCCGCTGTTCAAGCTGGCCATGGCTCTGGAAAAGATCGCGCTGGAAGACGACTACTTCGTCGCCCGCAAGCTGTACCCGAACGTGGACTTCTACTCGGGCATCGTGCAGCGCGCCATCGGCATCCCCGTGCCGCTGTTCACCGCCATCTTCGCGCTGGCCCGCACGGTGGGCTGGATCGCCCAGCTCAACGAGATGATCGCCGACCCCGAGTACAAGATCGGTCGTCCGCGTCAGCTGTTCGTCGGCGCTGCCAAGCGCGACGTCAAGCCGCTGGCACAACGCTGATACCCCGGGGGTACGGGACGATGCAGACGCCGTCCTGTCCGCCGCGCACATCCAAGGCCCTTCGGGGCCTTTTTTCATGTCTTGGTCAGGCCTTTTGCCAGCGCGGCAGCAGGCGTCCGACGTCGGCCAGGCAAGCCTGTTGCACCTCCCGTGGGCTGCGGCAGTCGCTCAGCAGGGCCACCACCACCCAAGGAGCGGTCTGCTCGGGCGGCCAGACGATGGCCACATCGTTGGCGATGCCGTCGCCCGTGCCGGTCTTGTCGCCAATGTGCCAGCCCAGGGGCAGGCCTGCACGCAGGCGCTGGGCGCCTGTGGTGCTGGCCCTCATCCAAGTCAGCAGTTGAGCCTGCGCCTTGGCCGGTAGACCTGGGCCCAGGCACAGGCGTCGCACGGTGTCGGCCATCGCGGCTGGGGTGGTGGTGTCCCATTCCCCGGTCGGATCGGCCACGTTGAGATCCGGTTCGCTGCGATCCAGGCGTGTTTGGGTGTCGCCATGTGCGCGCAGCCAGCGGGTCAGGCCGGCGGGGCCGCCTTGCGTCTTGAGCAGCAGCAGGGCGGCGGTGTTGTCGCTGGTGGTCATGGTGGCCTCGCACAGTTGGGCCACGCTCAGGCGGCCGCGCCCCACCGCCTTCTTCGTCACAGGAGACCACTCGACCAGATCGCTGCGGCGGAATGAGAGTTGCCGGTCCAGCCGCTCCTCGCCGCGGGCGGCCCGATCCAGCACCTGGGCGCACAGCAGCAGCTTGAACGTGCTGCACAGCAGGAAGCGCTCGTCGGCGCGATGGGTCCAGCGGCGGCCACTGCCGGCGTCCAGCACGGTCAAGCCAAGACGCCCCCTGGCGCGCGATTCAATGTCCTGCAAGGCCCTCTGGATGTCGGCGGGTGGCATCGAGTTTTCCTGGGCCTCCAAGGGGGAGGCCAGCACGGAGGGCAGGCAGCTCAGACCCAGCAAGTGGGTCAGAAAGTCGCGTTTTTGCATGGTTCTCTCGTTGGTGAAGGTGAGTGGACGGTAGGGGCTGGAGAAGAAGGCGACAAATGGGAGGAATGCAGCGGAGACCATCAATTTTCAGAGGTCAACCTTGGATCTGCCCCTCAACGCCCTGTGGGCCTTCGCGGTGTCCGCCCGCCACCTGAACTTCGCTCACGCCGCCAATGAACTGCACCTGAGTCCCACCGCCGTCAGCCAGCACGTGAAGAACCTGGAGGCGCGTTATGGGGTGCGGCTGTTTCACCGTCTGCCGCGGGGGCTGGCCCTGACCGATGAAGGGCGGGCCATCCTCCCCGCGGTGGCGGCCTCATTTGATTGGCTGGCCGAGAGCCTGCAGCAATTGCGCGACGGGCGCCCTCGCGAAACCCCGACCACTGGGCGTGGTGGCTACCTACGCGGTGGGTTGGTTGCTGCCGCGCCTGGCGGCGTTCCAGATGGCTTGCCCGCATGTGGATCTGCGCCTGCATCATGCACAAGACCTGATGGACGTGCCGCTGCTGCGCTCTTACCGCGTCGACGAGTGGGACCGCTGGTGCACCGTGGCTGGCGTGCCGGTGCCGCCCCTGCGAGGCATGGTGTTCGACAGCTCGCTGGCCCTGGCCGAGGCGGCTGCGCTGGGCGCAGGGGTGGCGTTGCTGCCCACAGTGCTGTTCCAGCGGGGTCTGGCGCATGGCCGTCTGGTCCGGCCCTGGTCGTTGACCTTCAGGCCGTCTGAGCGGCACTCAAGCCATTGTCGAAGTGGGCCCGCATCAGCCGCGCGGCCACCTCGGGGGCGCGCTGCTCCAGCGCATTCAGCAGGGCGCGGTGTTCGGCCAGGGATTCCTCAATCCGGCCTTGCCGGAACAGGGAATGGTGGCGGTTGAGCTTCATCACCTTGCGCAGGTCGTTGACGATCTGCTCACGCCAGCGGTTGTGGGCCATCGCCAGCAGCCGCATGTGGAAGCGCTCATTGGTGCGGAAGAAGTCGTCGCGTTGCTCGACCTGTGCTTCCAGCTGCTCATGCAGCTGGTGCAGCTCGGCCAATTCGGCGCTGCTGGCGGTCTCGGCCACCTGGGCCGCGGCATCGCTCTCAAGCAAGGCCAGCAGCCGGTAGACCTGGGTCACGTCCTGGGCCGACATCTCGGTGACATAGGCGCCGCGACGCACCTTCATCGTCACCAGGCCCTCGACGGCCAGCACCTTCAACGCTTCACGCAGCGGGGTGCGGCTGATGCCGTATTCGGCAGTCAGCTTCTGCTCGTCGATCCAGCTGCCGGGCTCCAGCTCCCGATTGAAGATTTGCTCCCGAAGCCGTTCCGCCACCTGTTGGTATAGGGCGCGGGGGGCCAGGATCGTGTCGTTGTCAGGCACGGTTCAGTGAGCTGTGTCAAGATGGATTCATAATTATGCATCATGTATCATTAGCGACAAGCCTGATGGCGCAAGGGGTTTGCTCAGCTCAAGCTCCCGCACGGGCGCCTGGGCGCTGAGGAGATTCCATGTCCAACCCCAACGAATTCCAAGCCGCTTCCCTGGAGCAATGGGCCAAGGCGGCCGAGAAGTCTGCCGGCGGCGATCTGTCCAAGCTGACGTGGCGCACGCCCGAAGGCATTGCAGTCAAGCCGCTGTACACGGCGGATGACACCGCCAAGCTGCCTTACGCCAACACGTTGCCTGGTTTTGAGCCGTTCATCCGCGGCCCGCAGGCCACGATGTACGCGGTGCGTCCCTGGACCATCCGCCAGTACGCCGGCTTCTCCACCGCGGAAGAGTCCAACGCCTTCTACCGCAAGGCCCTCGCGGCCGGCGGGCAGGGCGTGTCGGTGGCCTTCGACCTGGCCACCCACCGCGGTTATGACTCCGACCATCCGCGCGTGACCGGCGACGTGGGCAAGGCCGGCGTGGCCATCGACTCGGTCGAGGACATGAAGATCCTGTTCGACGGCATTCCGCTCGACAAGATCTCGGTGTCGATGACCATGAACGGTGCCGTGCTGCCGGTGCTGGCCGGCTACGTGATCGCGGCCGAGGAGCAGGGCGTTTCGCAGGACAAGCTGTCCGGGACCATCCAGAACGACATCCTCAAGGAGTTCATGGTCCGCAACACGTACATCTACCCGCCTGAGCCGTCGATGAAGATCATCGGCGACATCATCGAGTACACGAGTCAGAACATGCCCAAGTTCAACTCGATCTCGATCTCGGGCTACCACATCCAGGAAGCCGGTGCGAACCAGGCCCTGGAGCTGGCGTTCACGCTGGCCGATGGCAAGGAGTACGTGAAGACCGCGCTGGCCAAGGGCATGGACGTGGACGACTTTGCGGGCCGTCTGTCCTTCTTCTGGGCGGTCGGGATGAACTTCTATCTCGAGATCGCCAAGATGCGCGCGGCGCGTCTGCTGTGGTGCCGCATCATGAAGGGCTTCGGTGCGAAGAAGCCCAAGAGCATGATGCTGCGCACGCACAGCCAGACCTCGGGCTGGTCGCTGACCGAGCAGGATCCCTACAACAACGTGGTGCGCACCACGATCGAGGCGATGGCTGCGGTCTTCGGCGGCACCCAGTCGCTGCACACCAACTCGCTGGACGAAGCCATCGCGCTGCCGACCGAGTTCTCGGCCCGCATCGCCCGCAACACGCAGCTGATCATCCAGGAAGAGACCCACATCACCAATGTGGTCGACCCCTGGGCCGGCTCCTACCTGATGGAGTCGCTGACGCAGGAGATGGCGGACAAGGCCTGGGCCATCATCGAGGAAGTCGAGGCCATGGGCGGCATGACCAAGGCCGTGGACAGCGGCTGGGCCAAGCTCAAGATCGAGGCCAGCGCGGCCGAGAAGCAGGCCCGCATCGACTCCGGCAAGGACGTGATCGTTGGCGTCAACAAGTACAAGCTGGCCAAGGAAGATCCGGTCGAGATCCTGGAAGTGGACAATGTCAAGGTGCGCGATGCCCAGATTGCCCGCTTGAACCAGATCAAGGCCACGCGCGACAATGCCAAGGTTCAGGCTGCGCTGGACGCCCTGACCGAATGCGGCCGCAGCGGTCAAGGCAACCTGCTCGACCTGTCGATCCAGGCCATCCGCCTGCGTGCCACCGTGGGTGAGGTGAGCGATGCCCTGGAGAAGGTGTTCGGCCGCCACCGTGCGGACATCCAGAAGGTGACCGGTGTGTACGCTGCTGCCTACGATTCCGCCGAAGGCTGGGAAAAGCTCAAGAGCGAGGTGGATGCCTTTGCCGAGCAGGCCGGCCGTCGCCCGCGGGTGATGATCGCCAAGCTGGGCCAGGACGGTCACGACCGTGGCGCCAAGGTGGTGGCCACCGCCTTTGCCGACCTCGGCTTCGACGTCGACATGGGGCCGCTGTTCCAGACGCCAGAGGAATGCGCCCGCCAGGCCATCGAGAACGACGTGCACGCCGTGGGCATCTCCACGCTGGCCGCCGGTCACAAGACGCTGGTGCCGGCCATCATCGCCGAGCTGAAGAAGCAGGGCGCTGACGACATCATCGTCTTCGTCGGTGGCGTGATTCCGGCGCAGGACTACGACTACCTGTACCAGGCGGGCGTGAAGGGCATCTACGGCCCGGGCACGCCGATCCCCGCCAGCGCGAAGGACGTGCTGGAGCAGATCCGCGCGGCCCAGCAGGCCTGAGCGCTGACGCTTCCTGCGGTGCACACCACCATGCCGACCGAGTCAACCCCGCCCGCGCTGTCTCTGACACCGGCGGGCGAGGGCGACTTCGAGGCCTTGCTGATGCTGCGGTTGGCGGCCATGCGCGAGAGCCTGGAAAAGGTCGGCCACTTCGACCCGCAGCGGGCCCGCGAGCGCCTTTCTCGTGGCTTTCAGCCGAAGTACACCCGCAACATTCTGATGGATGGCCAGCTGGTGGGCTTCGTGGTGGTGGTGCCGCTGGATGAGCATGAGTGGCTGCTGGACCACCTCTACATCCACCCCGGTGCCCAGAAGCTGGGCATTGGCTCCTGGGTGATGTCCCAGGTGCTGGCGGAGGCGGATCGGCACCGCAAGGCGATGCGGGTCACCGCCTTGCGACACAGCGACGCCAACCGTTTCTACCAGCGGCATGGTTTCGTGCTGCAGGCCGAAGGCGAGTGGGACCTGTACTACCTGCGTCCGGCGCACGTGGGCGACCCGGCCAATCCCTGATTTCCCGATGACTTCCTTGACCGACGACGCGACCGCGGCGCCGCCGTCAGCCGATGTGCTGGACAGCGGGGAGCAGCGCCTGTGCGACCAGGTGTTGGGGGCAGACCCGGCCCTGCGGCGACGTGCGATCGCCAAGACGATCACGCTGCTGGAATCGACCCGCCCGGACCACCGGCTGCGCGCCGATGCCTTGTTGAATGCCTTGCTGCCCCATGGCGGGCGCTCGTTCCGGCTCGGCATCTCCGGAGTGCCTGGGGTGGGCAAGAGTACCTTCATCGAGGCGCTGGGCCTGCACCTGATCGCCCAGGGCCACCGGGTGGCGGTGCTGGCGGTTGACCCGTCCTCCAGCGTGTCGGGGGGCTCCATCCTGGGTGACAAGACCCGCATGGAGCAGCTCTC
>JAYSCA010000110.1:0-7121 GCA_041915165.1 Ideonella sp. | reverse complement strand
CGAGGGGGACACGCCGGCGCTCACCTCGACCGAACCGGCATGGAACCACGTGCCGGATTACCACCTGCCGCGCAAGCGCTGGCGCATGAAGCGCGGCGCCGTGCCTCGCTGGTACAAGCAGCGGCAGGGCGTGCGTCTGCACGTGCAATCCGGCGCGGCCCGCGTGGCCCGTTTCCGTCCGCCCCGTTCAGGGGCCTGATATGAGCCAAGAACCTCGCGACGAACTCGAGGGCACCGAGGCCCCGTTCGTCTCCCACCTGATCGAATTGCGCGATCGCCTGGTGCGTTCGCTGCTGGCCGTCGGCGTGGCCTTTGGCGTGCTGGCCATCTGGCCCGGCCCGTCCGGGCTGTACGACCTGCTGGCCGCCCCGCTGGTGGCCACGCTGCCGCACGGCGCGACGATGATCGCCACCAACGTCATCTCGCCCTTCCTGGTGCCGCTCAAGATCACCCTGATGGCCGCCTTCATGCTGGCGCTGCCGGTGGTGCTCTACCAGATCTGGGCCTTCGTGGCGCCGGGTCTCTACAACCACGAGAAGAAGCTGGTGCTGCCGCTGGTCATCTCCAGCACCGTGCTGTTCGTCACGGGCGTGGCCTTCTGCTACTTCTTCGTGTTCGGCAAGGTCTTCAAGTTCATCCAGAGCTTCGCCCCGCACAGCATCACCGCGGCTCCGGACATTGAGGCCTACCTGAGCTTCGTGCTGACCATGTTCGTGGCCTTCGGGGCGGCGTTCGAGGTGCCGGTGGCCGTCGTCGTGCTGGCGCGCATCGGCATCGTCACGGTGGAAAAGCTGCGCGAATTCCGCGGCTACTTCATCGTGCTGGCCTTCATCATCGCGGCCATCCTGACGCCGCCGGACATCGTGTCGCAGCTCTCGCTGGCGATTCCGATGTGCGTGCTCTACGAGCTGGGCATCCTGGCGGCTGGCGTGTTCATCAAGCACACCCGGTTCCCGGACGCCGACGCCGACAAGAGCGCCTGAGGTTCAGGCGCCCCGTCGGGCGGGGTCACTGCTGGGCTTGCTGCTTGGGCCGCTGGGCGATGTGGACCTTCAGGTCCAGCGCCTGCTGACCCCGCTGCACGCCGATCACCGCATCGGTCTGCGGCTTCAGCGCGGCCACGACGTTCAGCAGCTGCGAGGTGTTGCGGATGGGCTGGCCGGCGATGCGCACCACCACATCCCCCGGCTTCATGCCCGCCTTGCTGGCCGGGCCGTCTTGCAGCACACCGGTGATCAGCACGCCCTCGGAGACCGGGATCTTGAAGTTCTGTGCGAACTCGGGGTCCAGATCGCGCGGTTGCACGCCGATCCAGCCGCGGGTGACCTGCCCGTCATGCACCAGCCCGTTCATCACCTGGCGGGCCAGGTCGATCGGGATCGCGAAGCCGATGCCCATGCTGCCGCCCGAGCGGGAGTAAATCGCGGTGTTGATGCCGATCAGGTTGCCGTTCACGTCGATCAGCGCGCCGCCAGAGTTGCCGGGGTTGATCGCCGCGTCGGTCTGGATGAAATTCTCGAAGGTGGACAGACCCAGGCCGCTGCGGTCCAGGGCGCTGACGATGCCCGAGGTGACGGTCTGGCCGACGTTGAACGGGTTGCCGATGGCCAGCACCGCATCGCCGACCGCCACGTTCTCGATCCGGCCCAGGCTCACCACCGGCAGGTGTGCCAGGTCGATCTTGAGCACGGCGATGTCGCTTTCCGGGTCGGTGCCCACCAGTCGGGCCTTGGCCGTGCGGCCATCGGACAGCTGCACCTGGATCGCGTCGGCGCCGTCGATGACGTGGTTGTTGGTCAGCAGGTAGCCATCGGTCGAGACGATCACGCCCGAGCCCAGACCGACCTGCGGCTCGGTGTTGGCGGTGTCCCCTTCTTCGCCGCGCTGGCCGAAGAAGTAGCGGTACCAGGGGTCCTCGGCATGCGGGTTGTCGGCCCGGCTGGTCTTGCTGGCGGTCACACTGACCACCGCCGGCGCCGCCTTGCGGGCCGCCACGCTCAGCGGTTGCGTGGGCAGGGGGTCATCGGCAATCTGCACCGGCACGCCGGAGGCGGCCACCGTGGGCTCCGGCTGGGGCCATGCCATGCGCGGCGCCTGTTGCAGCCAGCCGGGTTTGAAGGTCCCCAGCACGAAGACCACGGCCACGGCGACCGTGACCGATTGGGCGAAAATAAGCCAGATTCTGCGCATAACACGTCAAGGAAGGAGCCCATGGCGGCGAGGACGGAGATCGAGGGATGCCTCAACCAATGGTTGCAGCCCGAGCGGTTCAAGGATTATGGGCCGAACGGTCTGCAGGTCGAGGGGCGCCCGGAAATTCGGCGCCTGGTGTCCGGGGTGACCGCCAGCCTGGCGCTGATCGACGCGGCGGTGGCTGACGGGGCCGACGCCATCCTGGTTCACCATGGCCTGTTCTGGCGCGGCCAGGATGGGCGGCTGACCGGCTGGCTCAAGACCCGGGTCGAGCGCCTGCTGGCCCACGGCATCAACCTGCTGGCCTACCACCTGCCGCTGGATGCGCATGCCGAATTGGGCAACAACGCCCAGTGGGCCGTGCGCATGGGCTGGCAGACGGACGGCCGCTTTGGCGAGCAGGAGCTCGGCTTCCTCGGCATCCCGGCGGACGCGGTGTCGGCCGAAGCGCTGGCGGCCACGGTGGCGGACCGGCTCGGCCGCCAGCCGACGCTGCTGCCCGGCGATGGGCGCCCGCTGCGCCGCCTGGCCTGGTGCAGCGGAGGCGCCCAGGGCTACTTCGAGGCGGCGATCGCCGCCGGTGCCGACGCCTTCCTGACCGGCGAGATCTCCGAGCCGCAGGCCCATCTGTCCCGGGAGACCGGCGTGGCCTTCCTGGCTTGCGGCCACCACGCGACCGAGCGTTATGGCGCGCCGGCCGTGGCGGAGCGGCTGGCGGCCCAGTTCGGGCTGAGCCACCGCTTCATCGACCTGCCCAATCCCGCATGACAACCTCCACCGCACTGCGACTGGCGCTCACGATGGGCGATCCCGTGGGGATCGGCCCGGAAATCATTGCCAAGGCCTTCGCCGCCGGCGAACTGGACGATGCCCTGGTGGTCGGCGACGTCCAGGTGCTGCGCCGGGGGGCGCAGGCGGCAGGCCTGCGGTTGCCCGTGGCCTGGCTGGAGCGCCCCGAGGACATCGAGCGTTGCCCGCCGGGCGCGCTGCCGGTCTGGCAGCCGCCGGGCTTGTCGGCCGGGTTGGCGCAACTGCCCTGGGGGCAGATCGACGCGCGCGCGGGGGCGGCGGCGGCCGCCTGCATCACCGCGGCGGTCGGGCTGGCCCGGGCGGGGCAGGTGGCTGCGCTGGTGACCGCGCCGCTGCACAAGGAGGCGCTGGGAGCGGCCGGGGTGCCGTTTCCGGGCCACACCGAGATGCTGCAGGCGCTCTGCGCCGAAGGGGGCGTGCTGCCGCCGGTGCGGATGATGCTGGCCAACGAGCAGTTGCGGGTGGTGCTGGTGACCATCCACATGGCGCTGCGCGCGGCGATCGAGGCACTGGACACGCCGGGCATCCTGCAGACCCTGCGCATCACCCATCAGGCGGGGCAGCGGTTTGGCATGCCGGCACCGCGCATCGCGGTGGCGGGGCTGAACCCGCATGCCGGGGAGGGCGGGCGCTTCGGCGATGAGGAGATCCGCCTGATCACGCCGGCCATCGAGGCCGCGCGGGCGGAGGGCATCGACGCCCGCGGGCCGTTCGCGCCGGACACGGTCTTCATGCGGGCGCGCCACGCGCCGGACCATCCGGGTGAGTTCGACTTCGTCGTGGCCATGACGCACGACCATGGCCTGATCCCGGTGAAGTACCTGGGCGTGGAGGAGGGGGTCAACGTGACCCTGGGCCTGCCGCTGGTACGGACCAGCCCTGACCACGGTACCGCGTTCGACGTGGCCGGGCAGGGCGTGGCCCATGCCGACAGCCTGGTGGCGGCGGCCCGCATGGCCCGCCGCCTGATCGGCCTGCGCTGAACCTCAGCGCTTGAGCGAATCCCGGATCTCGCGCAGCAGCAGCACATCTTCCGGCGTGACGGGCTCCGACGCCGGCGCCGGGGCGGGTTCGTTCGCTTTACGCAGCCGGTTGATCTGGCGGACCATCACAAAGATGATGAAGGCCAGGATGACGAAATTGAGCAGCACGGTCAGGAAACTGCCGTAGGCGAAGACCGCCCCTGCCTTCTTGGCTTCGGCCAGGGTGGCGGCTGGGGCGCCCGACAGCTGGATGAAGTAGTTCGAAAAGTCCAATCCGCCGATGGCCAAGCCGACCAGCGGCATGATCAGGTCGGTGACCACCGAATCGACGATCTTGCCGAAAGCGCCACCGATGATGACACCGACGGCCAGATCGACGACATTGCCCTTGACGGCAAACTCCTTGAACTCGGTCATGAACCCCATGGAAACTCCTTGCTGTGTGTAATGGGTGGCGGTGGCCCCTCTGTCTGAGCGGTCACCGGACGCGGTCTTATCAGACGCCATCTTCGGCCCGCAGTATTGCCCGGATGCAATCAGTGTCAATTCCAATGCGCATGCAAGTGACGACAGATTGCGCTAGGTCGAATTGGCAGCGCGTCGCCCTTCGCTAAAATGCCAGATTGCCCGTGAGCAGACAGTGAGAAGTCTGCCCGTCTTTCCCAAGCTCCTAGAAGGACCCCCATGAGTGATAACGCGGTGGACCAAGGCAAGCGCACCTGGCTGATCGCCACGAGTTGCGCTGGCGCCGTCGGTGGCGTGGCGACGGCCGTGCCCTTCGTCAGCACGTTTGCGCCCTCGGAGCGCGCCAAGGCGGCGGGTGCCGCGGTCGAGGTCGACATCAGTGCGCTCAAGCCGGGCGAGAAGATGACCGTCGAATGGCGCGGCAAGCCGGTGTGGATCGTCCGCCGCACGCCGGAACAGGTCGAGGCCCTGAGCAAGCACGACGGCGAGCTGGCCGACCCGAATTCCGAGCGCAAGGCCTACCCGATCCCCGAGTACGCGAAGAACGAGTGGCGCTCGATCAAGAAGGAATACTTGGTCGTGATCGGCGTGTGCACCCATCTGGGCTGCTCGCCGTCTGACAAGTTCGCCGCGGGGGCGCAACCGTCGCTGCCGGACGACTGGCCGGGTGGCTTCCTGTGCCCCTGCCATGGCTCCACCTTCGACATGGCTGCCCGCGTCTTCAAGAACAAGCCCGCTCCGGACAACCTGGAAGTGCCTCCCCACATGTACCTGGCCGACACCAAGCTGTTGATCGGCGAGGACAAGAAGGCCTGATCTGGCGCCCCCAACGACAAGACGAAAGGCAACCATGGCTGAATTCAAAGTCGCGCCGGCGGACGCGCCGCTGGGCGTGAAGCTGATGACCTGGGTGGACAACCGCTTCCCGGCCACCAAGCTGTACAAGGAGCACCTGTCCGAGTACTACGCCCCCAAGAACTTCAACTTCTGGTATTTCTTCGGCTCGCTGGCCCTGCTGGTGCTGGTGATCCAGATCGTCACCGGCATCTTCCTGGTGATGCACTACAAGCCCGACGCCTCGCTGAACGCGGCAGGCGTGCCGGTGGCCTTTGCCTCGGTCGAGTACATCATGCGCGATGTGCCCTGGGGTTGGCTGATCCGCTACATGCACTCGACTGGCGCCTCCTCGTTCTTCGTGGTGGTGTACCTGCACATGTTCCGGGGGCTGCTGTACGGTTCCTACCGCAAGCCGCGCGAACTGGTCTGGATCTTCGGCTGCGCGATCTTCCTGGCCCTGATGGCCGAGGCCTTCATGGGCTACCTGCTGCCCTGGGGCCAGATGTCCTTCTGGGGCGCCCAGGTGATCGTGAACCTGTTCTCGGCCATTCCCTTCGTCGGCCCGGACCTGTCGCTGCTGATCCGTGGTGACTACGTGGTGGGCGACGCGACCCTGAACCGCTTCTTCAGCTTCCACGTCATCGCCGTGCCGCTGGTGCTGCTGGGCCTGGTGGTCGCGCACATCATCGCGCTGCACGAAGTGGGTTCGAACAACCCCGACGGCATCGAGATCAAGGCCAAGAAGGACGAGCAAGGCCGCCCGCTGGACGGCATCCCCTTCCACCCGTACTACACGGTGCATGACATCCTGGGGGTGTCGGGCTTCCTGATGGTCTTCTGCGCCATCATCTTCTTCGGCCCGGAACTGGGCGGCTACTTCCTGGAGTACAACAACTTCATCCCGGCCGACCCGCTGAAGACCCCGCTGCACATCGCGCCGGTCTGGTACTTCACGCCGTTCTATTCGATGCTGCGCGCCACGACCGACGTGATGGTCAACGTGCTGTGCGGCGTGATCGGCCTGGCGGCGGTGGCGGCCCTGTTGAAGGGGCGCTTCTCCGGCGTGGCCAAGGTGGGTGTGATCGTGGCGGCGCTGGTGGCGATCTTCCTGCTCAAGACCTTCGACGCCAAGTTCTGGGGCGTGGTGGTGATGGGCGGTGCCGTGATCATCCTGTTCTTCCTGCCCTGGCTGGACCACAGCCTGGTCAAGTCGATCCGCTACCGTCCGAGCTGGCACAAGGCGCTGTACGGCGTGTTCGTGGTGTTCTTCGTGGTGCTGGGCTACCTGGGCATCCAGCCGCCGTCGGACACCGGCACCCTGATCGCCCAGGTCGGCACCCTGTTCTATTTCGGCTTCTTCCTGCTGATGCCGTGGTGGAGCCAGATCGGCCCCTTCAAGCCGGTGCCCGATCGCGTGAACTTCCACCCGCACTGAACCCGACGGCAGGAGCAACAACATGATGAAGAAACTCATTGCCAGCTGCTTTGCGGCGCTTTGTCTGGTCGGTGGCGCTTCGGCCAACACGGGCGGGCCGGCCTGGGACAAGTTCCCGGCCGAGAAGGTGAAGGACGTCGCGGCGCTGCAGCACGGTGCCAAGCTGTTCGTCAACTACTGCCTGAACTGCCACGGCGCTTCGTTCATGCGCTACAACCGGCTGCACGACATCGGGCTGACGGATGCGCAGATCAAGGGCAACCTGATGTTCGCCAGCGAGAAGGTGGGCGACCTGATGAAGGTGGCCATCGACCCGAAGGACGCCAAGGCCTGGTTCGGCGCCAACCCGCCGGACCTGAGCGTGATCGCCCGCTCGCGGGCTGGCGCCCAGGGCAGCG
>JAYSCA010000109.1:0-7292 GCA_041915165.1 Ideonella sp. | reverse complement strand
GGCTCTGGGCGTCGACCAGCACCTTCACGCCTTCGGTCTCGAAGACCTGGTCCTCGGGGTTGGCCACATCGGCGAACTCCAGCGCATAGGCATAGCCGGAGCAGCCGCTGGTCTTCACGGCCACGCGCAGGCCGACGCCGCCGCCACGCTGCGTCAGCGCCTTCTGGATCTGCTTGGCCGCCTTGGGCGTCACGCTGAGCGTCATGGCCGTCTCCTTCAGACCGAGAACGAGCTGCCGCAGCCGCAGGTGCTGGTGGCGTTCGGGTTGCGAATCACGAAGCGCGAGCCTTCCAGGCTGTCTTCGTAGTCGATCTCGGCGCCGGCCAGGTACTGCAGGCTCATCGCATCGACCAGCACCTTGATGGCGCCGCGCTCGACCTCCAGATCGTCTTCCTTGGCGGTATCGTCAAACGAGAAGCCGTACTGGAAGCCCGAGCAGCCGCCACCGGTGACGAAGATGCGCAGGCGCAGGTTGGGGTCGTTCTCCTCGGCCAGCAGCTCGCCGACCTTGGTGACGACGGCGTCGCTGATGCTGATCGGCGGCTGGCCCTCGGCGAAGACGGGCATCACCGGCGGCGTGGCCGGGGTGCTGCTGCAGCTGCTGGCGGCGCCATTGGGTTGGGACTGACAGGCCATGGGAATCTCCGTGTCGGGTGAGGGGTTCGGGGGGAGCGTGTTGGGGACCGCCGCCTTCAGGCGTTGGCCGGCGCACAGGCGGGTTGTTCCAGCGTGCTGGCCCCCGTCTTCGTGCGGTAGTCGTTGACCGCGGCCTTGATGGCGTCCTCGGCCAGGATGGAGCAGTGGATCTTCACCGGCGGCAGCGCCAGCTCTTCGGCGATCTGGGTGTTCTTGATCTCCAACGCCTGGTCCAGCGTCTTGCCCTTGACCCACTCGGTCACCAGCGAGCTGGACGCGATGGCCGAACCGCAGCCGTAGGTCTTGAAGCGGGCATCCTCGATCACGCCGGTGGCCGGGTTGACCTTGATCTGCAGCTTCATCACGTCGCCGCAGGCCGGCGCGCCCACCATGCCGGTGCCGACGCCTTCATCGGCGGTTTCGAAGCCGCCCACATTGCGCGGGTTCTCGTAGTGGTCGATGACCTTGTCGCTGTATGCCATGGGGTGCTCCTGAAAAGGGGTTGGGGTCGGGTCAGTGCTCGGCCCACTGGACCGAGTTGAGGTCGATGCCGGCCTGGTGCATGTCCCACAGGGGGCTCAGGCCGCGCAGGCGTTCCACGGTCTCGCGCACCTGGGCGGCGGCGCGGTCGATGTCCTGTTCGGTGGTGAAGCGGCCCATCGAGAAGCGGATCGAGCTGTGCGCCACCTCGTCGGACAGGCCCAGGGCGCGCAGCACATAGCTGGGCTCCAGGCTGGCCGAGGTGCAGGCCGAACCCGAGGACACCGCCACCCCCTTGATGCCCATCAGCAGCGACTCGCCTTCGACGAAGGTGAAGCTCATGTTCAGGTTGTGCGGGATGCGCTGGGTCAGGTCGCCGTTGACGATGACCTCGGGGATGTCCGAGAGCTTGGCCAGCAGCCGGTCGCGCAGCGCCCGGATGCGGACGTTCTCGCTGGCCATGTGCTCCTTGGCCAGGCGGTAGGCCTCGCCCATGCCGACGATCTGGTGCGTGGGCAGGGTGCCCGAGCGCATGCCGCGCTCGTGGCCACCGCCGTGCATCTGGGCCTCGATGCGCACGCGGGGCTTGCGCCGCACGTACAGCGCGCCGATGCCCTTGGGCCCGTAGCTCTTGTGGGCCGACAGGCTCATCAGGTCGATGCACTGGCTGTGCATGTCCAGCGGGATCTTGCCGGTGGCCTGGGCCGCGTCCACATGGAACAGCACGCCCTTGCTGCGGCAGAGCCGGCCGATGGCGTCGATGTCCTGCACCACGCCGATCTCGTTGTTGACGGCCATCACCGAGACCAGGATGGTGTCGGGGCGCATCGCCGCTTCCAGCACCGCCAGGTCGATCAGGCCGTTGGACTGCACCGGCAGGTAGGTGACCTCGAAGCCCGCGCGCTCCAGCTCGCGCATGGTGTCCAGCACGGCCTTGTGTTCGGTCTGCACCGTGATCAGGTGCTTGCCCTTGGCCTGGTGGAACTGGGCCACGCCCTTGATGGCGAGGTTGTCGGACTCGGTCGCGCCGCTGGTCCAGACGATCTCACGCGGGTCGGCGCCGATCAGCGCGGCGACATGTTCGCGGGCAATCTCCACCGCCTCTTCGGCAGCCCAGCCGTAGGCATGGCTGCGCGAGGCCGGGTTGCCGAACTGCTCGTACAGGTAGGGGACCATGGCCTGGACCACCCGGGGGTCCACCGGCGTGGTGGCTGCGTAGTCCAGATAGATCGGCTTGGCGGTTTCCATCGTTGCGACTCCCGTGGGCTGTTCAAGCCCCAAATCGCAACCCGCGTGCCAGCCTGAGGGCTGTCCGCGGAAATTTCGCAAGTCATTGATCTGATACGGATTTCCGACAAAACCACATGGACATCATGGCCTTGTTCGACAGGGGAGCCGACGTGTCGTCGCGGCGGCCTGTGGCGTTTGTCGGCATTTCGACGCGCAGCCGAAATCCCCGGCCCTTCGGCCTCTGGGCCTGCCCTCGGTGAAAGGCCCGTGGCACCCAATCTGCTTGCCTGGGCCCCATTCGTCAGGAGAAGACCATGAACCTGTTCACCGGCGAGGCCGCGCACGAGCTGTTCGGCGGCGAGCCCCCACCCAGCATCCGGCCCCTGCTGGACCAGGCCCAGGGCGTGCCGCGCGAGCAGGTGGCCGGCCTGCTGTGGACCGCCCAGGCCTGCGCACCGCAGGCACTGGCCGTCTATTACCTGCTCTACAAATGCCACGCCGGGCAGCGGCAGTTCGCGCTGGCCGAGAAGGCGGCCCGCACGGGGCTGGCCGAGGCCGCCCGGCAGGCCGGCCTGCCCGAAGATTGGCGCCAGGTCACCCCCGACCTGGCCGATTTCGGCGGCACCGGGCCGCAGCGTTTCTGGCTCTTCACCTTGAAGGCGCTGGCCTTCATCTCGGTGCGCAGTGGCCGGCCCGACGAGGCCCAGGCGCTGCTCGATCAGATTGCGCGGCTCGACCCGCAGGCCAGCGTGGGCGGCGAGGTGATCGCCCGCCTGTTGGCGGCGGCACAGGCCCCGGCGCGCTGAGCCCGCCACCGCCATGGAGGCGCTCCATCGACCGCCAGAAGGCGGTTCACGCGACTCACGCAGCGAAGCGGAACAGCTCCGGCTGCGACTGGCGGTAGACGCGCAGCCAGCTCAGGGTGGCAGGCACCAGCGAACGCACGCCGAACCAGAGCGCGTCGTCGCGGGCCGGGCCTTCGTCGCGCAGCGCGATGCTCATGCCGCGCCAGCCCGCCCAGTCGATCTCGGGCATGGCCTGGATGGTGGTGCCCGGCAGATCGCGCAACATCGCCGCCAGCACGCCCAGTTGCCGCGTCACCTCGCCGCGGGTCAGGCGCGAGCCCAGCAGCTCGCCCTCTTCCAACCCTTCGGTCAACGTCAACACGGCCGAGCCGGCTTCCTCGATGGATCCCAACATCGCGGCGGTGATCATGGCGTGCCTCCTTGCATCTGGCGCCTGGAACCTCAGCATGTTTAGTGCCAGCCCGCTAGACTGCGCCTGCCCCAGGCTCGGCACCAGCCGGGCCAACCCTGACCCCTCCTCACACAGACCCCCATTGCCATGGCCAGTTCCCGTCGCGCCGCGCGTCCCGCCCTCAAGGGAAGCATCTCGTTGCAGACGCCGCTGGGCGCGGTGCTCAGCGACAGCCGCATCCGCCTGCTGGAGGCGATCGACCGGGTCGGCTCGCTCAACCGCGCCGCGCGCGAGGTGCCGCTGTCCTACAAGGCCGCCTGGGATGCGCTGGACACGATGAACCAGCACGCCCCGGAGCCGTTGGTGGTGCGTGCCACCGGCGGGGCGGGCGGCGGCGGCACCCGCCTGACCGACTACGCACGCCAGCTGGTGGCCCTCTACCGGGCGATGGAGAGCTCGCAACAGGACATCCTGAACCGCCTGCCCGGCGTGCCAACCGAGGGCGATGCACCAGCGCTGCGCACCCTGATCCGGCGCATGAGCATGCGCACCAGTGCGCGCAACCAGCTGGCCTGCCACGTGCTGGGCCTGGCCGACCGCGGCGGCCTGGTGGACGTGCGCCTGGACCTGGGCCAGGGCGATGCGATCGTCGCCACCATCACCCCCACCTCGGCCCAGGCGATGGAGCTGCGTCCCGGCGACGAGCTGTATGCGCTGATCAAGGCCCCGTGGGTGCAGATCAGCCTGCGGGCGCCACGCCGCCAGGCCAGCCGCAACCGCCTGGCCGGCCAGCTGGTGGCCCTGCAGCCGCGCCGCACCCACACCGGCTGCACGGTCGAGCTGCCCGGCGGCCTGCGGATCGAGGCCACGGTGCCCAACGAAGAGGCCACCGACCTGGCGCCGGACCTGCCGGTCTGGGCCAGCTTTGCCACCGACAGCGCCGTGCTGGTCACCTTCCGCTGAGCCCGCCGAGCCCCGCGGTGGTCGACCACCCCGCGCGGGATGGGCACAATCTCGCTTCCGTCAGTTTTTCCGGATGTCCATGACCTCGATGCCCACGCCGCCCGCGGCAGATCCGTCGACCCCGTCCGCGGTCGACACCGCGGCCCCCCAGAGCGTTCCGCAGAACGCACCGGAGAGCGCACCGCCCAGCGGCCCGCAAGCCGCGGCCCCGGTGATGAGCGCGGCCGAATGCGCCGAGCAGCTCAAGCAGCGCTTCCCGGCCCTGTTCGGCGGCGCGCCCAAGCCCATCAAGCTGCGCGTGCAGGCCGACATCCAGGCCCGGGCGCCCGGCGTCTTTCCCAAGGCGGCACTGTCGGCCTTTCTGCGCCGGCACACCGGCGCGACCAGCTACCTGGTGGCGCTGAGCAAGGCCAGCCACCGGCTGGACCTGGACGGCCAGCCGGCCGACCCGGTGAGCGATGAGCACCGCCAGGCCGCGGTGGAGGAACTGGCACGCCGCCGGGCCATCACCCAGGCCCGCCGGGCCGAGGAAGACCAGGTCCGCCGCGATCGGGCCCACCTGTTGCGCGATTTCGAGAAGACCACGCTGACCGAGGCGAACTTCTGCGCCCTGAAGGGGCTGACGGCCGAGCAGCTGCAGGCCACGCTGGCCCTGGCTCGGCAGGAAGCGGCCGAAGCCCCGCCGCGCGAACCCCGCCACGACCCTCGGGGCCCGCGCTCGGGTCGGCCCGACGACCGGTCGTTCAGGCCGGATCGCGCTGCCAGGGGGGCAGGCGGGCCCCGCAATCGCGGCAGTAACGGGCCGAAGGCAGGTGGCCCTCGCTGAGGCATTCCGGGCAGTGGCGCGTCGTCGGCTCCTGGCCGCGGCGCGCGGCGAACTCGGCGCTGACGATGCCCGTGGGCACCGCCAGCGTGCCCCAGCCCAGCAGCATCATGGCCGATGAGATCAGCCGCCCCAGGTCGGTCTTGGGCGTGATGTCACCAAAGCCCACCGTGGTCACGGTGGTGATGGCCCAGTAGACCGACACCGGGATGCTGCTGAAGCCGTTGGCCGGCCCTTCGACCACGTACATCAAGGTGCCCAGCACCACCGCCATCATCAGCACGAAGGTCAGGAAGACCAGGATCTTGCGCCGCGTGGCCCACAGGGCCGCGCCCAGCGCGCCGTACTCGGCCACATAGGCGCCGAGCTTCAGGATCCGGAAGATGCGCAGCAGGCGCAGCACGCGCACGTCGATCAGCGCATGCAGGCCGGGCACCAGCACCGCCAGGTAGGTGGGCAGCACCGCCAGCAGGTCGATCACCCCGTAGAAGCTGCGCGCGTAGCGCCAGGGACGGCGCACGCACAGCAGGCGGGCCAGGTATTCCGCGCTGAACAGGCCCGTCAGCGTCCACTCCAGCACCGACAGCAGCACCCCATGCTCGGCCCGCAGGCTGGCCGTGCTGTCGGCCATCACCACGCCGATGCTCAGCAGGATCAGCCCGATCAAGGCCAGGTCGAACAGGCGCCCGGCGCGGGTGTCGGCCTCGAAGATGATGGTGTAGAGCCGCAGCCGCCAGCCGGCCTGGGGGCGACCCAGCTGGCTCAGGAGTTCATCGGTGCGGGCGGGGTTCGGGGACGCGGAGGGCGGCGGGGCAGAAACAGTCATGGCTGCGGATCGTGACGATGCCGCAGCCAGCATATCCCAGCCCCGTGCGGGGCCAGGGCGCTCAGAACGTGGTCCAGTCGTCGTCGCTGGCGGCGGCCACGGCCGGTGCCGGTGCCGGCGCAGCCGCGGGCTTGGCCGGGCTGGCCGGCTTGGCGGCCGAAGCCACCGCCGGGCGGGCCGACGGCGCCGGCTTCACCGCCGGACGCGAGACGGTGGCGGCCCGGGGGGCGGTCGGCGCGGCCGCCGGGGCCATGCGTGTGGCCACCTCATGGCCCAGGCGGAAGCGGCTGACCACCTCAGACAGGCGGTGCGCCTGCTCACGCAGGCTTTCCGCCGCCGCCGCCGATTCCTCCACCAGCGCGGCGTTCTGCTGCGTCATCTGGTCGAGGTTGGTGACGGCCTGGTTGACCTCGCCGATGCCCTGGCTCTGCTCGGCCGCGGCGGCGGTGATCTCGCCCACCACGTCGGTCACCCGGCCCACCGAGGAGACGATCTGCGACATGGTGTCGCCCGCCTGGCTGACCAGGCGCGCGCCGGTCTCGACCTGCTCGACGCTGGCGCCGATCAGGGTCTTGATCTCCTTGGCGGCCTCGGCGCTGCGCTGGGCCAGCGAGCGCACCTCACCGGCCACCACCGCGAAGCCGCGGCCCTGCTCGCCGGCCCGGGCGGCTTCGACCGCCGCGTTCAGCGCCAGGATGTTGGTCTGGAAGGCGATGCCGTCGATCACGCCGATGATGTCGGCGATCTTCTGGCTGGCCTGGTTGATGTCGTTCATCGTGTGCACCACGTTCGACACCACCCGGCCGCCTTCTTCGGCCACACCGGCGGCCGACGAGGCCAGCTGGTTGGCGGTGCGGGCGGCATCGGCGCTCTGGCGCACGGTGCTGGTCAGCTGCTCCATCGAGCTGGCCGTCTCCTGCAGGTTGGAAGCGGTCTGCTCGGTGCGGGCGCTCAGGTCGGCATTGCCGGTGGCGATCTCACGCGCCGCCACCGAGATGCTTTCCACCGATTGCAGCACCTGGGTCACCGTCTCGCGCAGCGAGCCGACCATCTGGTGCAGGGCGCCCATCAGGCTGCCCGCCTCGGCCGGCGGCAGGGAGACGGCCAGGTTGCCGCGGGCCACCTCGTCCATCGCAC
>JAYSCA010000108.1:0-7333 GCA_041915165.1 Ideonella sp. | reverse complement strand
ATGGTTGATGGCGCCCACCACCAGCACCCGCAGAGGCCGATCGGCCGACACCGGCGGGCACAGGCCGGTGGGTTGCGCAGGCGGAGCCTCGTGCGGCAGGACCCGGATGGCATCGCTCAGCCCCCAGGCCGAGAAGCGACGGGCCACGTCGTCCGACGGCGCCACGATGCTGTCGGCGGCGGCCAGCAGGCGGCGTGACTGCGCACGCCAAGCCCCGATGGGCCCGGTGGGCGGCAGGCTGGCATCCCCCTGCAGACAGCGCTCGCACTCTGCCTCGGTCGGTTCACCGCAGAAGTGGCCCTCTCGGTTGACCAGGTTGACGCGTGGGCACAGCAGGTAATAGTCGTGCACGGCCACCCGCACCCGGATGCCCAGGGACTGCGCCAGCTCGACCAGCACCTCGGCCGTCCCGGCGGGAAAGTCGATCAGATGGTGCACATGCACCTCGCTGATGCGAAGCGTCTGCAGCGCCTCGCGCAGCAGGTCCAGGGCATCCAGCGGCACCTGGGCCAGGTTGTCCAACCCGAACAGGCCCGGATGCAGCAGCGCCAAGGCGCCGGCCTGCGCCGACGGGCGCAACTCGAACACGCCCCAGCCATCGGCCAGCAGGGTCTGGCCCTGCTCCAGCAGGTGGCGCTCGGTGCCGCCACCGCGGTTGTGGCAGACCAGCAGCACGTTGCGGGGGGCGCATTGGCGCGCCAGCCGCCCCAGGTCCATCCGCGCCCGGGCCCGCCAGCTGGGGTCCTCGGCGATGTAGCGGGCCACATCGGCGTCATAGGCAGGGTGCAGGCGCGCCAGCATCTTCATCGCCGCTTGGGTGCGCTGCAGCGCCTCGCCCTTGAAGCTGACCGAGCCCACGTGCCGCACGTAGACATCACAGGCGATCGCGTTGCGCCACCCCTTGCGCAGCACGCGCTGACACCAATCGTTCTCTTCGCCGTAGCCGCGCCCGAAGTGACGCTCATCCAGCCCGCCAACCTCGTCCAGCGCGCTGCGTCGCATGTACATGCAGAAGCCCACGCCGGTGGGGGCCTCGACATGCACGCCCGGGTTCACCGCCCCGGCCAGGCGGTCGATCTCCTCGTGGCTGAGCTCCAGCGCCGTGCGGTTGTCAGCCAGCGTCTCGGGGTAGCTGCAGATCGTGGCGTTGTTCGACAGCGGGGTGATGCTGGCCAGGCGGGGATGCTGATCCGCATGGGCCAGCAGACGGTCCAGCCAGTCGTTGTAGACCACCGTGTCGCTGTTGAGGATGACCACGTCGCGCCCCTTGCACAGCCGCAGCCCGTGGTTGACCGTCTTCACGAAACCCTGGTTGCTGCGGTGCTGCTCCAGCACGAACAGCTCGCGGGCCGCCAGGCTGCGCAACAGCGCATTGAGCTCCGGGTCCGGCCCAGCGTCATTGATGACCACCACCCGGTGGGGCGTCCGCACCGGTGCGGTGAGCACGCTGTGCAGACAGTGGAGCGTCTCCTGCAGCCCCCCGTAAACCGGGATGAACACATCCACCCGGGGTGGCGCCGGGTCATGGCGAGGCAGCACATCCACCCACTGAGCCGGCGCCCGCATGTCCGGAGCCGACGCCGGCACAGCCGCCCCCTGCACCGGAACGGCCGTGCGCCGCCAGGCCGGTGGTGCCGCTGGCGCCTGGAGCACCTGGGCCACCTCCCCGGTCGCGAAAATCGACAGCACCCCACCCTTGTGCATGCGCAGCTCGGGCCGGGCGTTGAGCAAGCGGCGCATGTCCAGCCCCGGCAAGGGGTTGCGCCCCTCGCGCCAGCCCCAGCGTTGGAAATGCACCAGCGCCTGGATGGGCGTCTGGCCCACGTCCGGGTTGTTGCGCAGGTAGTACTCGACGTCAAACCAGGGCGACGGCGAGAACCCCCGGAACTGGGCCACCAGCCCGAAGTGCAGCAGGCGGTTGACGCTCCGCCGGTCGGACCAATGGGCGTCGTAGTGCGAGACGTCCAGCAAGGGGCTGGGTGAACAGCCCTGGGCATCGCCCCGGGTGACGTAATGGCGCAGCGGCGACAGGCCGTCCAGACGAGCCGGATCGACCTGGGACAGGTAGTGGTCGCGGTCGAACAGCCCCAGTTGCCGCGTCAGCTCGACCTCGAAATCGAGCAAGGCCCGGGGCAGCCCCAGGCGACGCCCCACGGTGCGCGCCAGCCAGATGCTCTGCAGCATGACCTGGGCGTCGAAAGACCGCTTCGGCACCTCGATCACAGCCACTGTCGACACACTCCTTCATGCCCGGCATTCCAATCAAAGCCCACCTGCAGGCCAACAGGCCTTGGGCTGTGATGCCGGCCGCTGGACTCTAAACGACTTGTCACGAAACGCCATCCCCAGTGTGACAGAAAGCCTGCTCCTCCAAACGCGCCACCTCGCCTGCCGCACACCAGCGCGCCACCAGCGCACGCTCACGTGCCCAGTCATGCCGGCGCCCCCGCCAATGCCAGCGGCCCAGGACATGCCCGCTGGCGGCCTGCGGCGGCGCGAGGTCCACGATGCGCAGCGTCCCGGTCGGCCAGCCCATGTGGCGCAACCAAGCCAGCATCAGCAACCCTGCACTGGGCGGTGCCCCCAGCGCATCCACCAACTGGCGCCACACGACCAACGGCGCGGTCAACACCGGCACCCCCAGCCGGTCCAGCGACTGCACGGGCGCCCAACCGGCCATCCGGCCGCCGGGGTCCGCCCCGCTCATCACCGCCCACCGCGGCCTGCCCTCGGGTGCAGCGGGCCCGTTGGGAGCCACCACCCAGACATCCAGCCGCCGGCCCAAAGCCAGGTCCGCCGCCTCGCCGGGGGGGCGCCAGCAGTTGAAGCGCACCACCACCGCGTGGGCATCGATGCGCGACCCGAGCGTCTGCTGCAAGGCCCCGCCGGCATTGCCGACAACACAGATGCCGCCCCGCGGGGCCTGCGCCCGCAGCCAGCTCACGAACGCCGCTCGCTGGGTCTCCATGGCCTGCGACGCCTCGTCTGCCGCCAGCAGAACCTCGGCCCGCATCCGCAAGGCCGCCGACACGCCGGGCTGCCGGATCGCCTCCGCCAGCCAGCGGCGCCAGCGCCCCGGCACGGGCCGGCCATGGTCGCGCCAGCATCCCCCCAGGCGCAGCATGTGCGGCACATCGGGTTGGCGCCGCCAGGCCACCCAACGCCAGCGGCGCAACGCCCGGCCATAGCGACCTCGCCAGCGGCACCAATCGGCCCAGAGGGTCAGACCTGCGGCACACCCGTCCATCAGCGCCCCCGCCGGCCAGAAGCGGGCAGCGCCCGCACCGCCTCGCACCAATTGCTGGCCAGGCGGTCGATGTCGGCCACGGCCAGCACGCGCTCGCGCAGGGAGGCCGTCAGACCCAGACGTGCCGGCCCATCGTCCAGCAGCAGACTCAGCCAGCGCCCCCAGTCGGCGGGCGTCTCCGCCACGCAGGCCCCGGCCCCCACGAAGCGCCGGGCGTCCTGCAGCGGCGAGACCACGGTAGGTACCCGCCAGAAGGCCGACTCGATCACCTTCACCGCCGACTTGCAGGCGGTGAACGGCGTGGCCTCAAGCGGCGCCAGGTTGATGCCCGGCGCACGCACCACCTCGTGGTACTGCGCAAAAGGCTGCCGCGGCCGGTGCTGGATTTGCCGCTCCGGCAGATCCAGCGCGAAGGACAGCGGCCCCACCACCTCCAGTCGGGCCTGCGGACGGGCCCGCAGCACCTCGGTCAGCACCGGCGCGATCAGCGCGAAATCCCGGTCATGGCTGGCGGTGCCCGGCAGATAGCGCAACACCGGCGCCAATGGATCGGCGGACGGCGCGTCCGGCAGCGCTCGCCAGTGCCGGTGGACGGCATTGGGCAGCCAGTGCACTCGCGCGCCGGCCGGCCGGCGGGGCAGCTGCGCGACCGCGACCGCCAGCGCTTCGGTCGACACGGTGATCAGATCAAAGTGGCGCAGGGCCTCGCGGTGGCGCCAGAAGCGACGCCGCAGGGCCTGGATCGGCAATTGGTGGTTCAGCACGGCCGGGCTGTGCGCCGCCAGTGCCGGATCGAACACCAGGTCATCCACATCGGCCAGCAGCCGCACCCCCTGGCGGCGCAGCCGCAGCCACCACCAGGCCAGCGTCCAGGACAGCAATGGCCGGTGGAAGACGACGACATCGGGCCGCGTCGTCCAGCCCGGCGCCGTCACATGCGACCAAGTCACCTGGTGCCCTTGGGCGGCCAGGGCCAGCCCCAGGTTCTCGCACCGGTAGGTGAACGAGGGATCCTCGCGAAACCGCGTCGGGTTCTTGTTGCAGGCCAGAAAGGCGATGGCCAGCGGACGGGACACGGGGCAGCTCCAGAGGACAGGCGTCGATCGGCCGAGTGTAGCCAGCCCCCACCCGACCGCGTTCAGCCGGTGGACAGGACGCGCCGGTACTGCACCGCCTCGGCAATGTGCCCCACCTCGAGGGTCTCGCGCTCCGCCAGGTCGGCGATGGTGCGCGCCACCTTCAGCACCCGGTGCAGGCTGCGGCCAGACCAACCCAGCCGCTGCGCCGCGGTCTGCAGGAACTGGCGGGCCGGTTCCTCCAGGTGGGCATGCTGCTCCAGTGCCGCACCGTCCAGGGCCGCATTGGGCAGCCCCTGGCGCGCCTGCTGCCGGGCCTGGGCCGGACGGACCCGCGCCAGCACCGTGGCCGTGCTTTCGCCCGGTGGCCCCGCCAGCAGCTCGGACGGCCGCACCGCCGGCACCTCCACCTGCATGTCGATGCGGTCCAGCAGCGGACCCGAGATCTTGCCCTGGTAGCGGGCCACGGTGTCGGGCGCGCAGCGGCAGCTCCGCCCCGTCGCGGCAGCGGCCCCCAGCCAGCCACAGGGGCAGGGGTTCATGGCCGCCACCAGCTGGAACCGGGCGGGAAAGCGGGCCTGCCGGGCCGCCCGCGAGATGGTGATGTGGCCGCTCTCCAGCGGTTCGCGCAAGGCCTCCAGGGCACTGCGCGCGAACTCGGGCAGTTCGTCCAGGAACAGCAACCCCCCATGGGCCAAGGAGATCTCCCCCGGCCGCGGAGGGCTGCCGCCCCCGACCAGCGCCACCGAGCTCGCACTATGATGGGGCGAACGCACCGGACGGGTGCGCCACGCCGCGCCATCCAGTCCCCCGCTCCCCAAGCCCTGCAAGGCCGCGCTCTCCAGCGCCTCCTCCTCGCTCATCGGGGGCAGCAGGCCGGACAGGCGATGGGCCAGCATCGACTTGCCCGCCCCTGGAGGTCCGATCAACAGCAGGCTGTGTCCGCCCGCCGCCGCGATCTCCAGGGCCCGCCGCGCGGCGGCCTGGCCCCGCACGTCGGCCAGATCCGGGCCACCGGCCGGGGCGGCCATGCGGGACGGCACCGCCAGCGGCAGCGGCGCGCCCTCCGGCAGCCAGGCCTCCACCACCTCACCCAGAGTGCCAGCCGCATGCACCGGCAACCCAGGCACCCTGGCCGCCAGCAAGGCGCTTTCGGTGGGCAGCACCAGCCCGCGGACCGCACCCGCCTGCCTCGCCGCCAGACCCAAGGCCACCGCGCCGCTGACGGGGCGCAGCACCCCGGCCAGCGACAGCTCCCCGGCGAATTCCCAACCCTGCAGGCGCGCCGGGTCGATGACCCCCATGGCGGCCAGGATGCCCAGGGCGATCGGCAGGTCGAAGCGGGCCGACTCCTTGGGCAGGTCCGCCGGGGCCAGGTTGACGGTGATGCGCCGGTTGTGCGGAAACTCGAACCCGCTCTGCGCCAGGGCCGCCCGCACCCGCTCGCGCGCCTCCTTGACCTCGGTGTCGGCCAAGCCGACCAGGGTGAAGCTGGGCAGGCCGTTGGCCAGGTGCACCTCGACCATCACCGAGGGTGCCAGCACCCCATCCAGGGCCCGACTGGCCACCACCGCATACGACATGGAACTCCTCTGCGTCAGCCGCCCGTCCCAGGACAGGACGGCGCACAGACCGGGTGTAGCGCAGGCCACTTGGCCGGACCATCCACGCCTTGACGACACAGAGCCGTCCCAAAATGGTGCAGACCCATCGCCCGCTTCGGCGCACGCACCAAGACCGTTCCCCCGGTGCGGTGCATGCGCCGCGCCCATGGCACGAAAGCTGCAAGAGTTCCGCCGAGATTCTTGTTCCAACCCACCCGTTTGGCCGGGAATGATCCCACCGGAGGCCAGCCTCGCCGCCGCAGATCGTCCCCCGGCAGCGTCCACAAGACGTTCTGACCCCTGTTACTCGGCCGACCCGCCGGTTGGCCTCAACCCTCCAGGAGCACACAATGAAAATGGTGACAGCCATCGTCAAGCCCTTCAAGCTTGATGAAGTGCGGGAAGCCTTGAGCACCATCGGGGTGCAAGGCATCACCGTGACCGAAGTCAAGGGCTTCGGCCGTCAAAAGGGCCACACCGAGCTCTACCGCGGCGCCGAGTACGTCGTGGACTTTCTCCCCAAGGTCAAGATCGAGGCCGCCGTCGACGACGCGCTGGTCGACCGCGTGATCGAGGCCATCGAATCCTCCGCCCGCACCGGCAAGATCGGTGACGGCAAGATCTTCGTGTCCCCCCTCGAACAAGTCGTCCGCATCCGCACCGGTGAGACCGGCAAGGACGCGCTCTGACGCCGCCCCACCAAGACAAAGAGACTCACACATCATGATGAGAAAGTTTGTTGCTTCCCTGGCCCTGGGCCTCGCGGTCCTGGGTTCGGCGGGCACTGCGTTCGCGCAGGATGCCGCCTCGGCCCCGATGGCCACCGCTTCTGCCGAAGCCTCGGCACCGGCTGCTGCGCCGGCGGACGCCGCTTCGGCCGCGCCTGCCGCGGCCTCGGCCGCCTCCGAGGCCGCTGCGCCGGCCCCCGCACCCAACAAGGGCGACACCGCCTGGATGATGGTGTCCACGCTGCTGGTCATCCTGATGACCGTGCCCGGCCTGGCCCTGTTCTACGGCGGCCTGGTGCGCAGCAAGAACATGCTGTCCGTGCTGATGCAGGTGATGGTCACGTTCTCGCTGATCGTCGTGCTGTGGTTCATCTATGGCTACAGCCTGGCTTTCACCGAGGGCAACGCCTTCATCGGTGGCTTTGACCGGCTGTTCCTGAAGGGCATCTGGGACAACGTCGCCGGCACCTTCGTGAACGGCGCGACCTTCAGCAAGAACACCCCGATGTACGAGATCGTGTTCGCCGCCTTCCAGGCCACGTTCGCCGGCATCACCTGCGCGCTGATCGTGGGCTCGTTCGCCGAGCGCATGAAGTTCTCGGCCGTGCTGCTGTTCATGGTGCTGTGGTTCACCTTCAGCTACGCGCCGATCGCCCACATGGTCTGGTTCTGGATGGG
>JAYSCA010000107.1:0-7337 GCA_041915165.1 Ideonella sp. | reverse complement strand
GGGCTGATGCGCGCGAGGGCGGCATAGTCCCGCACCGAGATCAGCAACAGGCCACCGGGCTGCAGGCAGCGCCAGGCGCTGCGAAAGGCCTGGCGGATCTCCTCGTCGCTCAGCAGGTGCGGGATGCTGTTGTCGCAGGCCAGCACGGCGGCCTGGCTGCCGGTGGCGGTGCCCGCCAGGGTCCGCAGGTCATCCACCCGGACCTGGGCCTGCAGGCCGCGGGTGCGAAGTTCGTCCTGCAACCGTGCCACCGCGCCGGGCGACAAGTCCGAGGCGCTGAGCGCGAAGCCCTGCGGGATCAGGCCCAGGGTCTGCGTGCCGATGCCGCAGGCGGCGTCCAGCACGGCATCGCCGGGTTGCAGACCCTGGCGGCGCAGCAGATCGGCCAGCGTCGTGCCCTGGCGTGCGATGCTGCGCTCCCAATCGGCAAACAGCAGGTGGTAGTCCGGGGCCAGCTGGTCGTAGAAGTCCGTGTCGCCCATGAGCGGCCAGGCGCTCAGGAGGGGGTGGGGGCGTCCAGCTCGCCGCGGAACTCGACCTTGCCCTTGAGCCGGGCGCGCGGGTGCACGTCCAGCTGGGCGTCGTAGAAGGCGTCGCCGATCAGCGTGCCGCTGCCGGTGATTTCCAGCGTTTGCCGCGCGATCACCGTGCCCTGCACCCGGCCTTCGATCAGCACGTGGTCGGCCTCGATCACCGTGTCCTCGACCCGGCCGCCGGGGCCGACGTGCACCGTGCCGCCCTGCTGCACCTTGACCCCGCCCTTGAGCACGCCGTCGATGCGCAGGCCCAGGTCCTGCTGGGCGCTGAACGAGCCTTCGAACACGGCGCCTTCGGCCACCAGGCTGGAGACGGCGTTCAAGGCCTCGACCGGGACCAGGCGGGGGGCGAAGTTTGAAGCGGCTTGTGACATGGTGTGACCGTGCGGAAGACCCAGGGGAATCGATTGTGCCGCAGCCCTGTCTGGGCTCAGCCGGCGCCGTGGCGGTGCAGCCAGGCCCAGGCGGCCAGGGCCAGCAGGGCCGGGCCGCTGCCCCAGCGCAGCAGGCGGCCCAGCCGCCAACGCCACTGGCGCCAGCGCAGCCGGCGTTGGGCGATGGGCTGGCCGCGGGTGGCGGCACGGGCCAGGGCCTGGCGGCGCAAGCTGTCTCGGTCCAGCAGCGCCGGGCGGGCGCCGTCAGGGGGCGTCATGCAGGCGCACGCACTCGACCTGGGCGTTCAGCTCGGCCCCGTTGACCTGCAGCTGGCCGTAGCGCAGCCGGCCGCTGACCACGGCGCTGGCATGCAGCGCGGCGCGCCCGCCCGAGACGTCCAGATCGCCTTCGGCCCGGCCCAGCACGGACAGGCTGCGCACCTGCAGCGCGCCCTGCACCCGGCCGGTCTCGGTGATCGTCAGGTGGCCTTCGTGGCCCGGCGCGCTGACGCGCCCCTGCAGTTCACCGGCCACCGTCAGCGTGCCGTCGATGCGGGCCTCGCCCTCGAAGTGCCAACCGGCCCCCAGCTGCGAGTGGCGCGGTGCGGGTGTCAGCGCCGCGGGCGGGTCGGTCAGGTCCAGCGTGGGCAGGTGGCTCAGGTCGGGCAGGGCGGCGCCCAGCGGGATGCGCGGGGCGTCGTTCAAAGGGGTGTCGTCGGTGTCCATCGGGCGAATCTCAGGCCATGGTGTCGAGCACGGGCAGCTGACGCTCGTGCCGGAGGGTGCGGAACGGGCCTTGCAGCACGCCCCCGTCGTACAGGCGCAGCCGGGCGGCGCTGAGGCTGCCGGTGCACACGCCGGTGCTGGCCACCTGCACCGTGCCCTGGCATTCAACGATGGTGCCGGGGTCGGTGTCGTCGGTGACACCGCCCAGGTGACCTAGCACGATCAGGTCGCCCAGGACGCGAAAGCGCCCCTGCAGCTGGCCGGTGTGCCAGATCACCAGGCGGCCGGCGATCTCACCCTCGCCGCGCAGCGTGCCCTGCAGCAGCAGGCCGCCCTTGAAGTTCAGGGTGCCGTCCAGCACCGTGCCTTCGGCGATGCGGTTGACGATGTTCAGCGCCACCGGGTCCAGCAGCAGGGTGTCCTGTGCCGGCGGGGTGGGGGTGGCGGGGGTGGTCATCCCAGGCTCCAACGGGTCAGGGCCCAGACGGCGGCCCCCAGCAGTCCGCTCCAGCCCAGCCACAGGGCCAGCCACAGGCGCCGGCGCAGGCGGGGCAGGGCGGCCAGCGACAGGGGCTGGCCGGCGAGCGGCGTGGCCGGGTCACGGGTCACCAGGCCCCGCGCCAGGCCGCCCAGCAGACGGCCCCGGTCATCCAGCCAGTCCAGGCGCAGCGCGCGGTCGGAGGCTTCACGCACGCCCTGGCTGGGGCCCAGCACCAGAAGGGTGGCCGGGCCCACCACCTGCTCGGTCAGGTAGCGGTCGATCGGGTCGGTTGCGGGCATCTCGTGATTATTGCGGAGCTTGGCCTCGCTGCTGCGCCAGTCGGTGAGGGGCGACTGCTAGCATCGTCGACCGCCCGCGCCCTACCCGGGTCTGCGGGCTCTGACCTGCACAGAAAGTGAATGTGACCCATGAGGTCCTGGTGGATGGCTTTGCGCGCGCGCCTGTCGCCCGCGCCCGACGACCTGCTGCGTGATCCGACCTACCGGCGGCTCTGGTCCTCGATCCTGATCAGCTCCCTGGGCACCCAGGTGACCCTGCTGGCGGTGCCGCTGACGGCGGCCGTGCTGCTGCACGCCACGCCCACCCAGATGGGCTGGCTGACCAGCATGGAGCTGCTGCCCTTCCTGCTGTTCTCGCTGCCCACCGGGGTGTGGCTGGACCGGGTGCGCAAGCTGCCCGTCTACATCGCCGGCGAACTGTGCCTGGCCGCGGTGGTGGCCACCGTGCCGCTGGCCTGGTGGCTGGGCTGGCTGCAGATGGGCTGGCTGTATGCCGTGGCCTTCGTGATCGGCCTGGTCAATACCACCGCCGGCTCGGCCTCGCAGATCGTGCTGACCCAGGTGGTGGCGCGCGATCGGCTGGTCGAGGCGCACGCCAAGAACGCGCTGGCCAGCTCCGGGGCCGAGGTGGCCGGGCCGGCGGTGGCCGGCGCGCTGATCCGGGCCCTGGGCGCGCCGCTGGCGCTGCTGGTCAACGCGGTGCTGCTGATCGGCTCGGCGGCCATCCTGCGGCTGATCCGGGTGCCGGAGACGCTGCGCACGGCCGAGGCCGGCAGCTTCTGGCGCGATCTGCGCGCCGGTCTCAGCTTCGTGCGGCAGCAGCGCCTGCTGGTGACGCTGGCCGCCTGCGTGGGGGCCTGGCAGCTGTGCCACCAGTGCGCCAACGTGGTCCAGATCCTCTTTGCCACCCGGCGCCTGGGCCTGAGCGAGCAGGCGGTGGGCTTGAGCTATGTGGCGCTGGGCGCGGGCACCGTGACAGCCAGCCTGCTGGGCGACCGCCTCAGCCGCCGTCTGGGGCCCGGGCCGGCCCTGGTGACGGGTTTCGCCTGCACTGCCCTGGGCTGGCTGCTGCTGGCGGTGGCGCCGGTGGGGCCGCTGGGCGTGGCCGCCTTCGTGGTTTGCCTGAGCCTGTTCGGCGCCGGGGCCATCTTCATCTTCATCAACTTCATTGCGCTGCGCCAGGCGGTCACCCCCGAGCCGCTGCTGGGTCGCATGACCAGCGTGATGCGCTGGCTGATCCTGTTGCCCTCGGTGCCCGGGGCGATGCTGGGTGGCTGGTTGGGCGAGTATGTCAGCCTGCGGGCGGCGCTGGGCTTTGCCGGTGCCAGTTGCGCCTTGCTGGCGCTGACGGCCTGGCGGCTGCCGCGCATCCGCGCTGTGCGGCAGCTGCCCCGGGTCACGCCGGCGGCGGATGTGCCGCTGCGCGACGCGGAAGCGGTCCAGGAAGGACTGGCCTGAGTCAGGGCCCCAGGGTGTCGGTGATGATGCGGTCCACGCCCAGCGCCCACAGGGCCTCGGCCCGGCCGGCGTCGTTGACGGTGTAGACCCAGGCCGACAGGCCGGCGGCCCGCAGCGTGCGCAGCACCTCGGCATCCATCAGCCCATGGTCCAGCACCACGCCCTGGCAGCCCAGGGCCAGGGCCTGTTCCCGCCAGCCGGGGGGCAGCCGGTCCAGCAGCAGCGCGCGGGGCAGCGCCGGGGCGGTGGCCCGCGCCGCCGCCAGGGCCTCGGGCTCGAAGGAGGACAGACAGACCCAGCGGGCCGCGTCCGGCCCGAGCGCCTGCACCGCCTGGGCCACCCGTTGGCCGGTCAGGGTGGCCTGGCCGGGGTTCGGTTTGAGCTCCAGGTTCAGGCACAGCCCGTTGGCCCGCGCGAGAGCGGTGAGGCTGTCCAGCCGGGCCGGGGGCTCGCCGGCCCAGGCCGGTCCCCGCCAGGCGCCGGCGTCCAGCCGCGACAGCGTGTCCCAGGCCAGCGGGGCGGCCGGGCCATGCCCTGAGGTGGTGCGGTCCAGCGTGTCGTCATGCAGCAGAAAGGGCTCGCCATCGGCCGAGAGCTTCACATCGCATTCAAAGGCCCGGTAGCCCAGCGTCAGGCCATGCCGGAAGGCGGCCAGCGTGTTCTCCGGCGCCCGTGGGCCGGCCCCCCGGTGGGCGATCCAGCGCGGCCAGGGGGGCGGGGATGAGGCAGGTGCTGTCATGGATCAGGGCTGACGGAGGATGGCGGCAGAAGCCGGCAGGATGCCATGCCGGGAAAGCGGGGTTTGCCTTGGACGGTATCATTCATGCCCTCGTGCCCCTGACAGGTGCGTGTGGCCGGATCGTCTGGCCGCCCGCTCTCCGCCTGCCCGCCATGAACGCGCCGCTGCCGATTCCCACCGTCCCCCCACTGAACGGGGACCACCCCGTTGATGACGCCGCCGCTCCCCGGCTGCGCGAGATTCCCTATAACTACACTTCGCTGTCCGACCGCGAGATCGTGCTGCGCCTGCTCGGCGAGCGCGCCTGGGATCTGCTCAACCTGCTGCGCGACGAGCGCCGCACCGGTCGTTCCGCCCGCATGCTCTACGAGGTGCTGGGCGACATCTGGGTCGTCAAGCGCAACCCCTACCTGGTCGACGACCTGCTGGACAACCCGCGCCGGCGCGCCCAGTTGATCGAGGCCTTGCGCCACCGCCTGACCGAGGTGGAGAAACGTCGCACCCCCGACGTGGACGCCCAGCGCGATGCCCATGTGGGCGAGCTGCTGGTGCTGGCCCGCGCCGCGGTGGACCGCTTTGCGACCCGCTTCGTGCAGCTGGAAGAGCTGCGCCACCGCGCCCGCAAGCTGTTCGCCCACCACACCCGCAAGGACAACATCAAGTTCGACGGCCTGTCGCGCGTCTCGCACGTGACCGATGCGACCGACTGGCGGGTGGAGTACCCCTTCGTCGTGCTGACGCCGGACACCGAGGCCGAGATGGCCGGGCTGGTGGCCAGCTGCGTCGAGCTGGGGCTGACCGTGATCCCGCGTGGGGGCGGCACCGGCTACACCGGCGGCGCCGTGCCGCTGACCTGGAAGAGCGCGGTCATCAACACCGAGAAGCTCGAGCAGATGACCGAGGTCGAGATGACCACGCTGCCGGGCATCGACCATCCGGTGCCGACGATCTGGACTGGCGCCGGCGTGGTCACCCAGCGGGTGGCGGATGCGGCCGAGCGCGCGGGCTTCGTCTTCGCGGTCGATCCGACCTCGGCCGAGGCCTCCTGCATCGGCGGCAACATCGCGATGAACGCGGGCGGCAAGAAGGCCGTGCTGTGGGGCACTGCGCTGGACAACCTGGCCTCCTGGCGCATGGTCACCCCCAACGCCGAATGGCTGGAGGTGGTGCGCGTCGGTCACAACCTGGGCAAGATCCACGACGCCGAGATGGCCAGCTTCGAGCTGCGCTACTTCGCGGCCGACGGCAAGACCCCGCTGCGCACCGAACGCCTGGACATTCCGGGTCGCACCTTCCGCAAGGTCGGCCTGGGCAAGGACGTGACCGACAAGTTCCTGGCCGGCCTGCCGGGCGTGCAGAAGGAAGGCTGCGACGGCCTGATCACCAGCGCGCGCTGGGTGGTGCACCGCATGCCCAAGCACACCCGCACCGTGTGCCTGGAGTTCTTCGGCAATCCCCGGGACTGCGTGCCCTCGATCGTCGAGATCAAGGACTTCATGTTCCAGGAGATGAAGCAGCCGGGCGGCGCCATCCTGGCCGGCCTGGAGCACCTGGACGACCGCTACCTGAAGGCGGTGGGCTACGCGACCAAGAGCAAGCGCGGCGGCATGCCCAAGATGGCGCTGTTCGGTGACATCGTCGGCGACGACGAGGACCGCGTGGCCAAGGCCGCCAGCGAGGTCATCCGCCTGGCCAACGGCCGTTCGGGCGAGGGCTTCATCGCCGTCAGCCCGGAGGCCCGCAAGAAGTTCTGGGCCGACCGCAAGCGCACCGCGGCCATCAGCCGCCACACCAACGCCTTCAAGGTCAACGAGGACGTGGTGATCCCGCTGGAGCGCATGGGGGAATACACCCTGGGCATCGAGCGGATCAACATCGAGCTGTCGCTGCGCAACAAGCTGGCGCTGACCGAGCGGCTGGAGACCTTCTTCACCGAGGGCGAGTTGCCGCTGGCCAAGACCGACGAGGCCGGCGAGCACACCCGCGACGAACTGCTGGACGAGCGGGTGCCCGAGGCGCTGGCCCTGATCCGCAGCGTGCGCAGCCTGTGGCAGCACTGGTACAACCACCTCGACGAGGTGCTGCCCAACGAGAGCCGCAGCTTCTTCGACCAGCTGCAGGACCATTCCCTGCGCGCCTCGTGGAAGAAGGACCTGCTCAAGCCGCTGCAGCTGCTGTTCGCCGGCTCGACCTTCGCGCCCATCATCGAGGGCGTCAAGAAGCTGCACAAGGAGGTGCTGCGCGGCCGCGTGTGGGTGGCGCTGCACATGCATGCCGGCGACGGCAACGTGCACACCAACATCCCGGTCAACAGCGACAACTACGAGATGCTGCAGACCGCGCATGAGGCGGTGGCTCGCATCATGGTGCTGGCGCGCAGCCTCAACGGCGTGATCTCGGGCGAGCACGGCATCGGCATCACCAAGCTGGAATTCCTCTCGGACGAGGAACTGGCCAACTTCACCGCCTACAAGGCCAAGATCGACCCGGAAGGTCGCTTCAACCGCGGCAAGCTGCTGCGCGGCGAGGCCCTGGCCCGTCTGGGCGACGATGTGCACGCAGCCGACCTGAGCCATGCCTACACGCCCAGCTTCGGGCTGATGACGCACGAGTCGCTGATCATGCAGCAGAGCGACATCGGCGACATCGCGGCTTCGGTCAAGGACTGCCTGCGCTGCGGCAAGTGCAAGCCGGTGTGCTCCACCCACGTGCCGCGCGCCAACC
>JAYSCA010000106.1:0-7392 GCA_041915165.1 Ideonella sp. | reverse complement strand
GTTTGGCGGAGGGAGCGGGATTCGAACCCGCGGTGGGCTATTAACCCACACACGCTTTCCAGGCGTGCGACTTAAACCGCTCATCCATCCCTCCGTGGGATAAGCCCGCCATGATAGCGTAGGAATCGCCAAGATCACCAGTGACGCAGAAATTTTTCTGTGACCTCCGATCTTGATCGGCCTGCGCGATCTTCCTGACCGGCGACCACAAGCCCGTCATCGTTCGGGCCTACACTTCGCCCTTCGATTTTCGGGCTCGCCCGCCGTGTTTCAGGAGCCGCCATGCAGGGCTTTCATTTTCCGGTCGTCATCATCGACGAGGACTTCCGTTCCGAGAACACCTCGGGTCTGGGCATCCGTGCCTTGGCCGAAGCCATCGAGAAAGAGGGCTTCGAGGTGGTGGGGGTGACCAGCTACGGCGACCTGTCGCAGTTCGCGCAGCAGCAGAGCCGGGCCAGCGCCTTCATCCTGTCGATCGACGACGAGGAGTTCACGCCCGGTCCCGAGCTGGACCCGGCGGTGGTGAACCTGCGCGCCTTCATCAGCGAGATCCGTTTCCGCAACGCGGACATCCCGATCTACCTGTATGGCGAGACCCGCACCTCGCAGCACATCCCGAACGACATTCTGCGAGAGCTGCACGGGTTCATCCACATGTTCGAGGACACGCCCGAGTTCGTGGCGCGTCACATCATCCGTGAGGCCAAGAGCTACCTGGATGGCCTGGCACCGCCGTTCTTCCGGGCGCTGATGGACTATGCGCACGACGGCTCCTACTCCTGGCACTGCCCGGGGCACTCTGGCGGCGTGGCCTTCCTGAAGAGCCCGATCGGTCGCATGTTCCACCAGTTCTTCGGCGAGAACATGTTGCGGGCGGACGTCTGCAACGCGGTCGAGGAACTGGGGCAACTGCTGGACCACACCGGTCCGGTGGCGGCCAGCGAGAAGAACGCGGCCCGCATCTTCAACGCGGACCATTGCTTCTTCGTCACGAACGGCACCTCCACCTCGAACAAGATCGTCTGGCACCACAACGTGGCCCCGGGCGATGTGGTGCTGGTGGACCGCAACTGCCACAAGTCCATCCTGCACAGCATCATCATGACCGGTGCGGTGCCGGTCTTCCTGACGCCGACCCGCAACCATTACGGCATCATCGGTCCGATTCCGGAGAGCGAGTTCAGCAAGGAATCGATCCGGCGCAAGATCGCCCAGCATCCGCTGCTGCAGGGGGTGGATCCGGAGACGGTGCGGCCCAAGATCCTGACGGTGACCCAGAGCACCTACGACGGGGTGCTCTACAACACCGAGTACATCAAGTCGGCGCTGGACGGCTGGGTGGACACCATCCATTTCGACGAGGCCTGGCTGCCGCACGCGGCCTTCCACAAGTTCTACGGCACCTTCCACGCGATGGGCAAGGGCCGCAAGCGCCCGCAACAGGCGGTGGTCTATGCCACCCAGTCCACCCACAAGCTGCTGGCCGGCATCAGCCAGGCCTCGCAGGTGCTGGTGCAGGATTCGCAAAGCACCAAGCTGGACCGTCCGCTGTTCAACGAGGCCTATCTGATGCACACCTCCACCTCGCCGCAGTACGCGATCATCGCGTCCTGTGACGTGGCGGCGGCGATGATGGAGCCGCCCGGCGGCACCGCGCTGGTGGAGGAAAGCATCAAGGAGGCGCTGGACTTCCGCCGGGCGATGCGCAAGGTCGACGAGGAGTACGGCGAAGACTGGTGGTTCCAGGTCTGGGGCCCGGACCGTCTGGCTGAAGAGGGCATTGGGCGCCAGGACGACTGGGTGCTCAAGGCCAACGAGACCTGGCACGGCTTCGGCAACCTGGCCGATGGCTTCAACATGCTGGACCCGATCAAGTCCACCATCATCACCCCGGGGCTGGATGTGTCGGGGCAGTTTGCCGCCAGCGGCATTCCCGCCTCCATCGTCACCAAGTTCCTGGCCGAGCACGGCGTGGTGGTCGAGAAGACGGGGCTGTATTCGTTCTTCATCATGTTCACCATCGGCATCACCAAGGGCCGCTGGAACACGCTGCTGACCGCGCTGCAGCAGTTCAAGGACGACTACGACCGCAACCAGCCGCTCTGGCGCATCCTGCCCGAGTTCTGTGCCGCGCATCCGCGCTACGAGCGCATGGGCCTGCGCGACCTGAGCCATGGCATCCACCAGATGTATGCCAAGGGGGACATCGCTCGGCTGACCACCGAGATGTACCTGTCGGACCTGCAGCCGGCGATGAAGCCGACCGAGGCGTTTGCCTACATCGCCAACCGCCGGACCGAGCGGGTGCCGGTCGAGGAACTGGAAGGGCGCATCACCACCTCGCTGCTGACGCCGTATCCGCCGGGCATTCCGTTGCTGATCCCGGGGGAGCGCTTCAACCGTCGGATCGTGGACTACCTGCGCTTCGTGCGGGACTTCAACAAGACCTTCCCGGGCTTCGAAACCGATGTGCACGGCCTGGTCACCGAGGATGGCCCGGGCGGCGAGCGCCGTTATTACGTGGATTGCGTGCGCGACTGAGGCTGCCGGGCATAAAAAAACCCTCGCCGAGGCGAGGGTTCGGGGTGGGCGGAGGGCCGCTCAGGCCTCGTCCTCGCCCGGCATGCCGCCCACCATCACGTGGCTGAAGCCGCCGTCGACGTAGGTGATCTCGCTGGTCATGCCGGCTGCCAGGTCGGACAGCAGGAAGGCGGCCACGTTGCCGACATCCTCGATCGTCACATTGCGGCGCAGCGGGGCGTTGCGCGAGAAGATGTCCAGCAGCTTGCCGAAACCCTTGATGCCCGAGGCCGCGAGGGTCTTGATCGGGCCGGCCGAGATGCCGTTGACTCGGATGCCCTTGGGGCCCAGGCTGGCGGCCAGGTAGCGCACGCTGGCTTCCAGCGAAGCCTTGGCCAGACCCATGGTGTTGTAGGCCGGCACGTAGCGAATGGCGCCCAGGTAGGACAGGGTCAGCAGCGCGGCGTTGTCGCGCAGCGAGGGCAGGGCGGCCTTGGCCAGTGCCGGGAAGCTGTAGGCGGAAATGTCGTGGGCGACCCGGAAGCCCTCGCGCGAGAGGCCGTCCAGGAAGTCGCCCGCGATGGCTTCGCGGGGGGCAAAACCGATCGAGTGCACAAAGCCGTCAAAGCCTTCCGGCCAGGCGGCCTTCAGATCGGTGAACAGGCGTTCGATCGAGGTGTCGTCGCCGACGTCGCATTCGAACACCAGCTTGGAGTCGAATTCAGCAGCGAACTCGGTGATACGGTCCTTGAAACGGTCGCCGACATAGCTGAAAGCCAGTTCGGCACCTTCGCGGTGGCAGGCCTTGGCGATGCCGTAGGCGATGGAGCGGTTCGAAAGCAGGCCCGTGATGAGCAGGCGCTTGCCGGCGAGGAATCCCATGCGGTCTCCGGAGTGTTGTGGTCCAGCGCGATTTTGACACGGGCAACTTGCTGTGAGACAGGGCTCGGGCTATAATTCGAACTTCGCTAGAATGCCGATAGCTAACGAAGTGGGCGGATTCATCTCTGCCCATTTTTTTTGCGCCAGCGTTCTTGCTGGGGCAATTTCACAGAAAGGTACTTGCACCCTGATGAGCTGGAGCCAGGCCGTTGAGAAGACGGTGACAGGTTTGGGTTATGAACTCGTCGATGTCGAGCGATCGGCCGGCGGGTTGTTGCGCGTCTATATCGACCGCGTGCCCGGCAAGGTGTATCCGACCGGCGGGCAGGAATTCGTGACGGTCGAGGACTGCGAGGCGGTGACCCGCCAGCTGCAGTATGTGCTGGAGGTCGAGAACGTCGACTACGCCCGGCTGGAGGTTTCCTCGCCGGGGCTGGATCGACCGCTGAAGACGCCCGAGCACTATGCCCGTTTCGCGGGGCAGCAGGTGCAGATCACCCTCAAGCTCCCGTTCCAGGGGCGCAAGAAATACGAAGGCCTGCTGCAGACCGCCGAAGGTGGCGAAGGCTGGCGGCTGGTCTTCAACGATGGCAAGGTCGACCAGGTTCTGGACTTCAGCCTGGACGAGGTGCGTGAAGCCCGGCTGGTGCCGGTGCTCGATTTCAAGGGTCGCCGCAACAAGGCCGCCCCGGCCGCCCAGCCCGCGCCGGGCGACGAGACAAACGACGGAGGTCAACAAGAATGAACCGCGAAATGCTGATGTTGGTGGATGCGATCTCGCGCGAGAAGGGCGTGGACCGCGATGTGGTGTTCGGCGCGGTTGAATTGGCCCTGGCCTCCGCCACCAAGAAGCTGCACGGTGGCGAGGTGGACATCCGCGTCGCCATCGACCGCGATACCGGCGAATACGAGACCTTCCGCCGCTGGCACGTGGTGCCCGACGAGGCTGGCCTGCAGATTCCCGATGCCGAGATCCTGCTGTTCGAAGCCAAGGAACAGATTGGCGACATCGAGGTCGACGACTACATCGAAGAGCCGATCGAATCGGTGCCGATCGGTCGCATCGGCGCTCAGGCGGCCAAGCAGGTCATCCTGCAAAAGATCCGCGACGCCGAGCGCGAGCAGCTGCTGCAGGACTTCCTGGCCCGCGGCGAGAAGATCTTCGTCGGCACCGTCAAGCGCCTGGACAAGGGCGACATCATTGTCGAGTCCGGCCGCGTCGAAGGGCGCCTGAAGCGCAACGAGATGATCCCGAAGGAAAACCTGCGCACGGGTGACCGCGTGCGGGCCTTCATCACCGGTGTGGATCCGACCGCGCGTGGTCCGCAAATCCTGCTGTCGCGCTCGGCGCCGGGCTTCATGGTCGAGCTGTTCGCCCAGGAAGTGCCCGAGATCGAGCAAGGCCTGCTGGAGATCAAGAGCTGCGCCCGTGACTCGGGCAGCCGCGCCAAGATCGCCGTGGTGTCGCATGACAAGCGGGTCGACCCGATCGGCACCTGCGTCGGTGTGCGCGGTTCGCGCGTCACCGCGGTGACCAACGAGCTGGCCGGCGAGCGGGTGGACATCGTGCTGTGGTCGGAAGACCCGGCCCAGTTCGTGATCGGCGCCCTGGCCCCGGCCAATGTGCAATCCATCGTCGTGGACGAGGAAAAGCACGCGATGGACGTGGTGGTCGACGAGGAAAACCTGGCGATCGCGATCGGCCGTGGCGGCCAGAACGTGCGTCTGGCCTCGGAGCTGACCGGCTGGCGCATCAATATCATGACGGCCGAGGAATCGGCGGCCAAGCAGGCGCAGGAATCTGACGTCGTGCGCCGCCTGTTCGTCGAGAAGCTGGATGTGGACGAAGAAGTCGCCGACATCCTGATCGCCGAAGGCTTCACCAGCCTGGAAGAAGTGGCCTATGTGCCGCTGCAGGAAATGCTGGAGATCGAGGGCTTCGACGAAGACACCGTCACCGAGCTGCGCAACCGAGCCAAGGATGCGCTGCTGACCATGGAAATCGTGCGCGAGGAGGGCGTGGGCGGTGTGTCCCAGGACCTGCGCGACCTGGAGGGGTTGAACCCCGATCTGATCGCCAAGCTGGCTGCCGGAGGTGTCAATTCCCGTGACGACCTGGCGGACCTGGCCGTCGACGAACTGGTTGAAATGACCGGTGTCGACGAGGCCGAGGCCAAGGCATTGATCATGAAGGCACGTGAACACTGGTTCAACGCCTGACACCCGACAGAGGCCTCATACGAGCATCCACGCACACGGTACCGAGACAAGGAATCCCAGAATGGCAGTGACCACCGTCGCCCAACTCGCCGCGGAGCTGAACAGGCCCGCCGCGACGCTGCTGGAGCAGCTGAAGTCGGCCGGCGTCGCCAAGAACTCGCCCGACGACTCGCTCAGCGAGTCCGATAAGGAGCGCCTGCTCGACCATCTGCGCAACGCGCATGGCATGGGCACGAGCGGCGAACGCAAGAAGATCACCCTGACCCGCAAGTCGACCAGCGAAATCAAGCAGGCCGATGCCAGTGGCAAGGCCCGCACCATCCAGGTGGAAGTGCGCAAGAAGCGCACCTTCGTCAAGCGGGACGATCTGCCGGCCGGCGCCAGCCCTGAAGAGGAAGCGGCCGCCGAGGAAGCCGAACTCGCACGTCGCGAGGAAGAGGCTCGTCTTCAGGCCGAGCAGATCCGCCAGCAGGAAGAAGAGCTGGCCGAGAAGCGTCGTCTGCGCGAGGAACAGGAACGCCAGGAACGCGAGGCGGCCGCCAAGGCGGCCGCGGAAGCGGCTGCTGCGAAGGCGGCGGCGGAAGCGGCTGCGGCCAAGGCCGCCGAAGAGGCTGCGGCGGCTGCTGCGGCGAAGGCCAAGGCAGAAAAGGCGGCTGAAGAAGCCTCCCATACGGCCGCACCAGCGCCCCAGGCCCCGGCCCCCGTCGCTGTTGCTGCCCCCGCTGCTCCGGCGCCGGCCCCCAAGCCCGCGCTGCGCGTGGTCAAGGCCTCGGCCGCCGGACAGGATGCCGAGGAGGCCAAGCGCCTGGCGGATCTGGCCGAGCGTCGCCGCAAGGCCGAGGCCGAAGCCGCCGCCATCCGCGACATGATGGCCCGCAAGGCCAAGGTCATGGTGGCCAAGAAGCCGGAAGAACCCAAGCCTGCCGAAGCGAGCAAGGAAGGCATCAAGGGCACCATCCACAAGACCAAGACGGGTGCGCCTGCGCCGGCGGCGGCTGCGCCGTCCTCGGCCAAGCCGGGCGACAAGAAGTCGGTCAAGTCGGAGAAGCTCTCGTCGAGCTGGGCCGACGACGCCAAGAAGCGTGGTGCGGCAGGCAAGCCGCGCACCGACATGTCGAGCAATCGGCCGGGTTGGCGCGCGCCGCGCGGTGGTCGCCGGGGTGACAACCGTGACAGCGACCGCACCAGCACCTTCCAGGCACCGACCGAACCGGTGGTGCAAGAGGTGTACGTGCCCGAGACCATCTCGGTCGCGGATCTGGCCCACAAGATGTCGGTCAAGGCCAGCGAGGTCATCAAGAAGATGATGCTGCTGGGCCAGATGGTCACCATCAACCAGCAGCTGGACCAGGAAACGGCCATGATCGTGGTCGAGGAAATGGGCCACAAGGCGTTTGCCGCCAAGCTGGACGACCCGGAAGCCTTCTCCGAGGAGGAAGAGGCCGCCGCCAGTGGCGACGCGCTGCCGCGTGCCCCGGTGGTGACCGTGATGGGTCACGTCGACCACGGCAAGACCTCGCTGCTGGACTACATCCGGCGCAGCCGCGTGGCCGCAGGCGAAGCCGGCGGCATCACGCAGCACATCGGCGCGTACCACGTCGAGACCAAGCGCGGCATGATCACCTTCCTGGACACCCCGGGCCACGAGGCCTTCACGGCCATGCGGGCCCGCGGTGCCAAGGCCACTGACATCGTGATCCTGGTGGTGGCGGCCGACGACGGCGTCATGCCGCAGACCAAGGAAGCCATCGCCCACGCCAAGGCGGCCGG